>JAICQI010000036.1 GCA_025937955.1 Pyrinomonadaceae bacterium | reverse complement strand
GGTTTGGCGGCGATAAGAGGATCGACGTCAATATTGGGACACCTTCAAAATAGGTCTTACACGACCTATTCGATCTATTTCAGATGAAAGACGATGCACAGGCCAGCACATCGATTTGGATGGCGACAGCTAATACGCCGTCTCAGTCGCGATTAAGGGAAAATATTCGCACCGACGTGTGCATCATCGGTGCGGGTATTGCGGGGCTTTCGACCGCTTACCTGCTGGGACGTGAAGGTCGTTCTGTCGTCGTTCTGGACGATGGTTTGATTGGCGGTGGTATGACCGGCAGGACCACCGCCCATCTATCCAACGCTTACGACGATCGTTACGTTGAAATCGAAAAGATGCACGGCGAGGAAGCCTCTCGCCTAACCGCTGAGAGTCACACCGCGGCGATTCAGAAGATCAGTGAAATAGTTTCCAGCGAAAAGATCGACTGCGATTTCGAATGGCTCGACGGATTTCTGTTTGCGGCCAAGCCCGACGAAGTAGACCTGCTCAACGACGAATTGGCTGCCGCACATCGAGCGGGGCTTACCGGCGTAGAGAAGGTCGCACGCGCTCCAGTTGATACGTTTGATACAGGCGTCGCGCTCCGTTTTCCACGACAGGCACAGTTTCATCCGTTGCACTATATGGACGGTCTCGCCCGAGCGATCATGCGTGATGGTGGTCGCCTGTTCGGACAAACTCACGCCACGAAGATCGAAGGAGGATCGAACGCCCGCGTCGAAACAACGCATGGACCAGTGGTGAGTTGTGAAGTCATAGTGGTGGCGACGAACACTCCAGTCAACGATCGCGTCGCGATTCACACGAAGCAGGCGCCGTACGTCAGTTATGCGATCGGCGTGCGCGTTCCGAAAGGTTCGGTCACGCGTGCGCTTTATTGGGACACCTGCGATCCGTATCACTACGTGCGGTTGCAAACTGAGAACGGTTACGACGTGCTCATTGTCGGCGGTGAGGACCACAAAACCGGACAAGCCAATGACGGCTTCGAACGATATGGACGGCTTGAGCAGTGGACGCGTGAGCGTTTTCCGCAAATGCTTGAAGTGAAGTTTCGCTGGTCGGGGCAGGTGATGGAGACTGTAGACGGCCTGGCGTTTATCGGCCGGAATCCATTGGACGAGGACAATGTCTTCATCGCTACCGGCGATTCAGGTCAGGGCATGACGCACGGAACGATCGCCGGCATGCTGCTGACCGATCTAATCCAGGGACGCAAGAACAAGTGGGAAGACTTGTACAGTCCTTCGCGAATGCGACTGAAGTCGTTGCCTGAGTATGCTTCAGAGAATATCAACGTCGCAGGACAATACGCGGATTACGTTACGGCGGGTGATATCAAGTCAGAGTCAGAGCTGAAACCCGGTGAAGGCGCGATCATGCGTGAAGGCGTATCGAAGGTCGCCGTTCATCGAGACCAGGATGGCCATGTACACAAGTTGTCAGCAGTCTGCCCGCACCTTGGATGTATCGTGGCGTGGAACTCGACCGAGCAAACGTGGGACTGCCCGTGTCATGGTTCGCGATTCAGTTCAGAAGGGCGCGTGTACCAGGGTCCTGCGAACAATGATTTGACCGCAGATTAACGCGGATTGACGCAGATTGAATTAATCTGCGTTCATCCGCGTAAATCTGTGGCTTAGCTTTTAGACGGCTCGCCGTCCGGTCACGAGATTGATTACCAGCACCACCACTGCTACTACCAGCAGCAGGTGGATGAAACCTCCACCAACATTTGAAAGCAAGCCAATCAGCCACAAGACCAACAGAATCACCAGAATTGTCCACAGCATTTCGAAAAATCTCCTTTTGATCTGTCCAAAACCTTTGGACCCAACTACCGAAAGCATCCTGGAAAAGAGCAACGTCCATGCCAACGCGTGATTTACTAAGCTGCGCAAACTAAGCTGCGCAAAAAATCGCGCGAAGATACCCACGACCTGCATGACAACCATCCGGTTTTCAAGCCCGCCGCTGAGTTATGTTTTGAATCCGTCCAATAAGGCTTGTATAGATCGCGACAAACTGATTATCATTTGCAACGTAAGTTCGATCCCATCTCGCGGCCATCCCATTCGGGTAAAACAAGCATGAATCGAGAATCAGAACAATCCCCCGTCGAAACTGTCCCTGAAGGCAAATACGTCTACTGCATCATCGAGACTTCCGAACCGCGTTCCTTCGGTCCGATGGGCATTGGCGGACGCAAGGACGAAGTTTATACCGTTCATCACAAGGGTCTTGCGGCTGTAGTCTCAAACACGCCGCTCGTCGTTTACGACCCAACGCGCGAAAACGTGTTTACACACGAGCAAGTCAATGAAACCGTGATGCGGGAATTCACGGTGCTGCCGATGGCATTCGGCGCGCTGTTCCGTACGGAAGAGGACATTGTGGAACTCATTCGCGGAACGTACGACGCCCTGCGCGACGTGTTGGCGAAAATGGAGGGCAAGGTGGAATTCGGATTAAAGGTGAACTGGGATCGCGACAAGGTCACCGCCGAGCTGGAAGAGATGGACGACGAGATCCGCCATCTCAAGGAGCAGATCACCTCGCGGACTACAGGCTCGACTTATTTCGCGCGCATGCAGCTCGGACGGCTGATCGAAACTGCGTTGACTGACCAGGCGGACGCATATATTCGCGAAGTGTATTCGCAGTTGCGCGACACCGCAGTTGCATCGCGGGCCAACAAGCCGATCGGCGATCGCATGATCATGAACGCCGCTTTTCTGATTGAACGCGATCGCGAGGCGGAGTTTGATCAGAAAGTGAAAGAGATCGCTTCGAAGTACGAAGGTAAACTATCGTTCAAGTACACTGGTCCGTGGCCGCCGTACAATTTTGTTCATATTCGTCTCAAGCTCGAGCGTGGTGAAGGCGGGGAACGTGTCGAGGGCACCGCGATCGATCGTGGTGAGGGCGTCACCGAACCGGTGCGGCAGTTATCAAATGTTTCTAATTGACGACTTATTACTGGCGCCGGTCAACGGTTTCAAGTTCATACTCGGCCAGATCCAGAAGATGGCCGATCAGGAACTGAACGACGACACTGTGATCAAAGAGCAGTTGCTCGAGCTCGAGATGCGCCGCGAGCTGGACGAGATCTCGGAAGAGGAATTTCAGGAACGCGAAGCGGAGCTGTTTGCGCGTCTGCGAGCGATAAAGATGCGACAGCTCGATCTGATGCACCAGGTGGTCCATACCGCTGACTCGTCGAGTTTCGTGATTGAAGTCGGCGGCGACGACCAGGGAGAACCACGCGAGTAAGTTTAAACGCACGTTATCTTTTCTTTGGTGGCAAAGGTGGGGTCGGGAAGACTACCGCCGCCTCAGCCACCGCGCTTTACCTCGTCAACAAGCTCAAGCAAAACGAATCGATCCTGCTGTTCTCCACTGATCCGGCGCATTCCCTATCCGACAGTCTCGACGTAAAGATCGGCAACCGCCTCGTGGAAGTAAAACAACTCCGCGGTGCGAGGCTCTTTGCGTATGAGATGGACGCGAGTCTCGCGCTGGAGAGATTTCGCACCGCGCACGGCAAAGTGCTCGCGGAGATTGCCGAGCGAGGGACGTTGCTCGACGAGGAAGACATCAACGAGTTGCTGAGTCTTTCGCTGCCCGGGTTGGACGAGGTGATGTCGCTGTTTGAGTTGAGCGAGTTGGAGCGCGAGGGTAAGTATGCACATATCGTGATCGATACTGCGCCGTCGGGGCACACGACTCGATTGCTGCGCTTGCCGGAGGTGTTTGCGCGCATGGTGAACGCACTCGACTTGATGGGCGATAAACATCGCTACATCCTGGCGCACTTTGCGCGTCGCAAGCCCGTCGCGGATGAAGTCGATCTGTTCCTGCGTGATCTCGATCAGAGAATCGAAGCTGTGCGAAGCTTGCTGCACGATAATGAGCAGACCAGTTTTACGCTCGTGACTATTCCGGAAGCGATGAGCGTGCTCGAAACGGAGCGATATCTCGAACTGTTGCGCGAGCAGGGTGTGCCGGTACGAGATCTGATTGTCAATCGCGTAGAGCAGGAACATGAAGACTGCAAGTATTGTCGTGCGCGTGTAAGAACGCAGCGGCCCTGGCTCAAGCAGATTGCGACTTTGTTTGGCGAGTTGCGACTGCATTACGTTCCGTTGCATCCGAAAGAAGTGCGCGGAATCGACGATTTGAAAAAACTCGGCAAGTTGATCTGGGAAGATGAAATGAAGCCGCGGATGACACGGATAAATCCGGATTCTAAATCCGTACCAGCCGCGGTGAAGTCTTCGTTTCCGTTAGAGGCAAGGAAGATCGTGATCTTTGGTGGTAAAGGGGGTGTCGGCAAGACGACTGCGGCGGCTGCGTTTGCGCTGGCACTTGCGCGCGCGAACCCGAAGGAAAAGTTGTTGGTGTTCTCGACCGATCCGGCGCATTCGCTATCGGATAGTTTTGATGAAGAGGTCGGCGAGTTGAAGAGTGGTGTTGGTGGTGTTCAGAACCTCGATGCGATGGAGATCGATCCGGGGAGGTGGTTTGAAGAGCTGAAGCAGCGTTATCGATCGTGGACTGATGAACTGTTTGATTCTTTGGCGGGCGGATCGCGAATGGAGATCAAATTTGATCGGGAAGCGATGCGTGAGCTGGTTGAGCTGACTCCACCCGGCATTGATGAGATCGCGGCGCTTGGCACGATCAGCGATTTGCTCGACGAGGAGCGGTATCACACGATCATTCTCGACACAGCGCCAACCGGACACTTGATACGCTTCCTGGAACTGCCGCAGGTAGCGCTCTCATGGATCAGGACGTTCATGAAGCTGCTGCTAAAGTACAAGGACGTGTTGCGCGCCAATCAGGTAGCGGAAGAGTTGGTGGCGTTATCGAAAAGTATTAAGAAAGTGCTGGCGTTGCTCACGGACGCGGAGCGTTGCGAGTTTGTCGGCGTAGCTATTCCCGAGCACATGAGTCTCGAGGAAACTTCTGACCTGGCAAAGTCACTCGAGAAACTGAAAGTGCCGTTGAGTAAACTCTTGATTAATGGCGTCGCGCCGGCTCAGGCGTGCAAGTTTTGTCGGGCGCGCCGAAAGTTTCAGGATCAGGTGATCGCGGAGTTTCAAAAGAAATTTCGACGTCGCTCCGTAGAGATGTTCCTCGCGCCCCAACAGCCACACGAAATCAGGGGCTCCCAGGAACTGCTGGACCACTTTAACGCCTGGCAAAAAGCAGTTAGCCTCAAAAAGGCACAAAAGGCACTAAAAGAGGGAACAATTCAATAAAAGCTCATTTTGTGCTTTTTGTGCCTTTTTGTGGCTAAATATGATTCGGATGAGTGCCTATTACGTCTACTGTATCGCCGAGAGTGCGGCCGCCGCGCAGTTGCCTGCGGATTCCTTGCCTGCGGCCATCGAAGAGGACGCCAAACTCGAATGGATTGCAGTCAACACCCTTGCCGCGCTCGTGAGTCAGGTTCCAAGAGAGACGTACAGCGAAGAGCGCCTGGCTGAACACCTGACGGACGCGACCTGGACCGCGATTCGCGCCATGCGTCATGAAACAGTCGCTGAATACGTCGCTAAACGCGCCAGCGTCATCCCTTTGCGTTTCGGAACGATCTACCTCGAACGCAGCGGCATCGAGCAGATGCTTACTGAGAAGAGCCGGGAACTGGAAGAGATCATCGAACATTTGCGTGGCCGCGAAGAGTGGGGTGTGAACGTCTACAGCGATCGCGCAGTCTTGATGTCGAGTATCACGTCGGTGAGTCCGGTCCTGCGTGAGCTGGTGGAGCGTGCAGCGCAGGCGCCGCCCGGACAATCGTACTTAATGCAAAAAAAGATCGATGCAATGCGTGTCGACGAAGTGCGCGCGGCTGTCAATCGCATCGTCGATCAGATCGAAGCAAAACTAAAAGATCACACTGACGACGCCCGGCGCTTGCGCATTCTCAAAGTTGAAACAACGGAGCACGGCGAGCTGAAAGCGAAGTTTGCGTTTCTCGTGAAGCGATCCGGTTTCGAGGAGTTTCGTGATGCGGCGGAACGTCTGGCCCAGGAGCATCAGGCAGCGGGCGTTCGTTTGGAACTGACAGGCCCGTGGCCTGTTTACAACTTCGTTAATCCTGTATGAGTTCATCTTTCGACCAAATAATCGTCAGCGAAGAATGGGAGAACACCGATGTCTCCCTGCTCGAAACACTCGATCACGTACTCAATCGCGGCCTTGTAATCGCCGGCGAAATCACGATCGCGGTGGCCGATATCGATCTGATCTTCGTGGGCCTGAACGTGATGGTCAGCTCCGTCGAAACAGCGCAGGAAGTCCTGCGCAACCGGCAAACGGAAGTCGAATAAAGAAAGCGAAGCACGGGCGGCCACGTAGTGCCGCCCCTACAGTTGCTCCGCTCCTGGGCCATCCGACGAACCAACTGTAGCGGGGGCACTCCGTGGCCGCCCGTCGATCGGAAATGACGTTATACGCTTATTGCATAGTTGAAGACGTCGATACGCTTGATGTGTCAGTCCGCGGTATTGCGAACGCCCCGGTAAGTATGTTGAAGATAGACGAATTTGGAATAGTGGTCAGCGAGAGTGAGTCGTTCCCATTAACTCAGAGCGAGTCTGTCATGGCCCACGCCGCAGTGGTGCGCAGTCTTCTGGATCAAACGACCTCGTTGCCACTTCGCTTCGGGACAGTTTTAACGGAGCAACAGCTCCGGCATTACGTCGCGACTTACAAGCCTGCGCTGAAAAAAAACCTTGCGCATGTACGCGGCTGCGTCGAGATGGACCTGAAAATCATTTGGCAACAGGCAAAACCTGCCGCGGCCCAGCCACCTGAAAATGAAAAACAAGGCCCGGGCACGGCATTTCTCGAAAAGAAGCGACGTGAGCTCCTTGGCGATGAACGCCAGGCCGCACAGAAAATCGAGTTATCCAACCTGCTCCGGGAACATCTCGGCGGCTTGATACGGGATGAGCACATCGAGCTCCACCCGTCGAGAACGGGGATGCTGGCTGGTGTTTTTCACCTTGTCGAAAGATTAAATATTGAGAGGTATCAGAAAAACGTGCAAGAAATCCGCAATAATCGGCCTGATTTGAATATTCGTCTAAGCGGCCCCTGGCCCCCGTATAGTTTTGCAAACATTGGGCTTGAGTTTAAAACACAGTTCGGAGTAAGCTGATGGAGCTTTCCCCCGAAAATCCCCTGACGGCTGAGCCGGAAACTGAAACTTCGCCTGTTGAGGAGTTTGTCGAGCAACTTCGTTGCGTCACAGACACCCTACCCTCGCGAATTAATATCGACCCGCAGAGCGTGGAGCAGGGTCTGGCAAAGCTAGTACTTACTTTGATCGAGTTCGTCCGCCGTCTGTTGGAAAAGCAGGCGGTTCGTCGTATGGAAGGCGGGGATCTCTCACCTGAACAGATCGAAGAGCTGGGTTTGGCGCTCATGAGGTTGGAAGCCAAGCTCGAAGAGCTAAAAACGCAGTTCGGATTAGCTGATGAAGACCTCAATCTTGATCTTGGTCCCATCGGTCGCTTGATTTAGCAGTACCGCATCCTGTGCGGCAGGATTCAAACGATGGTGGCGGTCATTGAGCTTTTTGAGTAAAGCCGCCCCCTGATACTGGAGGGCGAAAGTGTCCAGCGAGCGGTCTACCCTGATAACGGCCCGTCCCCCGGGCCTGGTTGATGTACTCGACCGTATTCTTGACAAAGGACTGGTGATAGCAGGCGACATCAAGGTGTCGTTAGCCAATGTAGAGCTACTTACGTTACAGATCCGTCTGCTCGTTTGCTCGATCGATAAGGCGGAGCAGATCGGTTTGAACTGGTGGCGCTACGACACAAACCTGACGACGCGCGCCGAACGCGCTGAGGCTGAAAACGTGGAGTTGCGCGAACGGCTTTCCGTGCTCGAACAGGAAATTAGAAGACTCGCAGCGGCTAACCTTGCTGCCATCAGTCGTGAACAGAATCAACTTGCTAACAACCAAAGAAGTGGGCGCCAGGCAAAGGCCAAGCGTCGAACTCGGCCGTAAGTCAATCCACAAATGTTTACCGGAAGCCGCGCAATCTGTGGATAAATGAAGGAGTGTACACCTCGCGCAATGTGCTTGTTTTTTAAACTCATAAAAAGGAACCGAAGCAAATGGCTGTCGAAAGAACACCCGGCGGTACTAGTTTAATAGACGTCCTCGATCGCGTTCTTGACAAGGGCATCGTTATCGACGCGTGGGTGAGAATCTCACTGGTGGGTATTGACCTGATTACAATCGAAGCGCGTGTGGTTGTGGCCTCCATCGATACCTATCTGAAGTACGCTGAAGCAGTCGGACTAACCCCGGTAGTCTCCCGACCGACACTGACCCCCGGAACTGAAGCCGTGGAAACGGAGACGCGGCGACGCGTCACTGTCGAGGTTGAGAAGAAGTAAATAGTGACTTAGGTTATGGGAGAGGTTCCCGCAGAATTAAGTTTTCGAGCCGCGCCATCCATGTCGGATTCCGAGCGGACTAGCCCGCAACTGCGTCAGTACGATGTCTTCATCGAAACGACGACGCAGATGCTGGCTACGCCCAAGCTTCACGAGCGATTACTTCTCGCGCTGGAAGCGATATCCAACAACTTCGGTCACCGGCAGGCGGCGATAGCGATCATTAACGAACGCGACGCTGAGTTGCGGGTTCGTGCCGCCGTTGGATTCGACGTGGACTTTTCGACAACACGAGTTGAGATGCCACTCGATTCGAGTGCTGCCTGCGTGCGCGTGATCCACGATGCACAGTCGTTATGGATCTCGATGCAGGAGGATGAATCGTCACGCAGTCTTTTCGCGGACATGCAGTGGCAGGATGATGTTCTGGCGGTGCCTCTTTTCGGCATTTCAGAGATTCCTGCGAAACCCGGTCGCGACGGGAGGCGCAACCAGTACTGGACTTTTGAGCCCGGCGCGCGGTTGGGCGTGCTTTACGTCGGAGCGAATCGCGATACCGTCGACCCTGACTCTTTGACTCTCATCAAACGATTCGCAGAGCGGATTGGTATCGTAGCTTCTCTGGCGACGCACCAGGAACGGCTCGTCAATACCGTCACCAAGCTCCAGCGTGAGCGACAGTGGATCGAATCAATCATGAAGTCGGTTGCCGATCCGATCGTGCTCACGGATCTCGACAACGAAATACTGCTGCAGAATCGTCGTGCTGAAGAACTCTTTAGCGGCTCCGCAAATGCCGGTGAGGGAAAACGACGTGCGCTGAAGATGAACGACCTGCTGTTCTCGGCTTATCTTTCGAGCGCCACGGTTTCCTCGTCAGAAGTAATTCAAAGAGACATCACGCTGGTCGATCCGATCGAAGGTTCTGACATTCACTTCGAAGTGATTTCGACACCGGCGGCGAACGCGCGCGGCGAGCCACTGGGACTGGTGTCGATCTTTCGCGACGTAACTGACCTGCGTGAAGCGAACGACGAGTTGGCGCATAACTTCGGTAAACTGCAACACGCAGAATCCGAGTCACGACGCGAACGCGATCGTCTCGACTTGATCATCGAAAACGTGGGCCATCCGATCGTGGTGTGTGATTCGGCGGGTAACTTCATTCTGTTCAACCGGCGCGCAGAGTTGTTGTTTCAGGAGAATGCATCTTTCCGATCGTCCGCGGCGGCCGCAGTGCGTGCCAACGCAGTCAAACTCACTTCGTTTATTTCCGGTCTGGCGTCGGCTTCAGAAACAGGCAGGCAGGCCGAGATCGAGTTGATTGATCCTGAGAGTGGCAGATCGTTGCCGATGGAGATCACGGCGCGTGAAGTGTTGGACGCGACTGGCCAGGTGACGGCTGTAGTTTCCATTCTTCACGATCTGACTGAGATTCGAGAGCTCGAGCGACGTCGCGTCGAACAACAGTTGTTCGAATCGGAGAAGCTTGCGGCGGTCGGACGTCTCGCAGCCTCTATCGCTCACGAAGTCAACAATCCGCTCGAAGCGATCAAGAATGCGCTCTACTTGATGCAAACAAATGCTGGTGAAGACGAGAAAAACTTGCGCTTTCTCGAGATCGCGAGAAAAGAGACCGAGCGAGTTTCGCACATCATTCGCCAGATGCTCGGCTTTGCGCGACGGCCGGGCGAAGTCGACTGGGTTGACGTGAATCAGTTGCTGGAAGAGACGCTCGTGCTGATGGAAAAGAAGTTGCGCCAACTGCGCATTCGCATCACGCCATCGTTTGACGGTTCGCTGCCAAAAATTCGAGCCCGCGCCGATCAGTTGCGCCAGGTGTTTCTCAATCTGATTATCAACGCGCAGCAGGCGATTCAAGGTGATGGAGAGATCGTGATTTCCACGTCACGTTACGAACAGGCGTTGCAGCCTTCAATTGTGATCCAACTCAGCGACAGCGGCGTTGGCATCCCGGAAGACGACCTCAATCGTATCTTCGATCCGTTCTTTTCGACCGGCAAGAAAGGAACGGGCTTGGGATTGTGGGTGACGCAGGACATCGTCAGGCAGCACGGTGGACGCATCGAAGTAAGTAGTGAAGTGGGTCGCGGGACGGTTTTCAGCATTGTGCTTCAGGTTGACTCGCCCATACTGGAGGATGTGAAGAGCGAGTCTTTATCATCGTCAAAATGAGTCATTCATTTGACAATCATGGAAACGGTGCGCCGCTCGAAGATGCGAGTGTGTTCGTTCCGGTGTTAAACGAAGCGCGACTGCTGGTCGTCGACGACGAAGAGAGTCTGCGCATCACTACCGCTGCGATTTTTGAAAAGGAAGGTTATATCGTCGATACCGCGTCGAGTGGTGACGAAGCCATCGATCTACTCGGTAAGACCGATTACGATCTGGTGCTCACCGACCTGCACATGGAAGGTGGCGACGGTCTTTCCGTTCTGAATCAGATCCGGCGTCATGCGCCCTTGACGATCTCGGTGGTGCTGACCGGATTTGCGTCTGTGGAATCCGCCATCGCGGCTTTGCAGGAAGGCGCTTACGACTACCTCATCAAACCCTGCGATATCGAAAGCATGAAGCACACGATTCGTCGTGGCGTTGAACACCGGCGACTCATGCTGGCGGAACAGAAAGCGCGCGCGGACCTGCAACAGTTGAATCGCGATCTGGAACAGAGAATCGAAGAACGGACCGCGGAGTTGACACGTCTAAATGCGGAGCTCGCCGAAGCGAACCGCGCCAAGGATGTCTTCCTTGCCACGCTCTCGCACGAGTTGCGCACTCCGTTGACGCCCGTGGTCGGATGGATCAAGCTGCTGCGCAGCGGCACGCTCGATGAGAAGAGCGTTTCACAGGCACTCGACGCCATCGAACGTAACGCGTGGCTGCAGTCACGACTGATCGACGATCTTCTGGATACGTCTCGCATTGCGACCGGAAAGCTGCATTTTGAGCCCAAGCCAACGGATCTGAACGTTGTTGTTAAAGCGGCGGTCGATACGGTGCGCAATTCCGCTGCTTCGCGGAACATCGATTTGTCGATGTCGCTTCATCCTGCGGGTCTCGTTGTGATGGGCGAGCCGGTGCGTCTGCAACAGATTGCGTGGAACCTGGTTTCGAATGCGATCAAGTTTACCGATCCCGGTGGCAAGGTGACTGTGACCACTGGGCTGAATGGAAACCAGGCTCACATCACGGTGGTGGATACTGGTGTCGGGATCCCGGCGGACTTTTTGCCACACGTTTTCGATCGCTTTCGACAGGCCGACGGTTCGACGTCGAGGCGTCACGGTGGGTTGGGGCTCGGACTCGCGATTGCGGACGCGTTGGCAAAGTTGCATGGCGGCCGGCTCGAAGCACATTCTGATGGAGAGGGACAGGGAGCGATCTTCACCTTGCGAGTCGAGCTAGCATCAACCGGGAGTGTAGTTGCGGAGACTGTGCATGAAAGGGTTCATTCTCTGGAGGGCCTGGATATTTTGATCGTCGAAGACTCGCCCGACACGCTGTTGCTCTTGAGCACGATGTTCAGTCGCGGAGGCGCGACTGTGACGACCGCCGCTTCAGCCTCCGAGGCTCTGCAAAGTGCCGTCGTGAAACGCCCGCACATCATTGTTTCGGACATCGGCATGCCGGAAACCGACGGCTATCAACTCCTCGAACAGCTACGCCTCGTCCCCGGCCTGAGCGACGTCCCCGCCATCGCCATTTCCGGCTATGCCAGCGAAGAAGACCGCGAGCGCGCGCTCTCCGTCGGTTACCTCGCCCTCGTTCCCAAACCCGTCGACGTCGACACCCTCTTCACCCTCATCCAGGATCTCAAAACCCCGCGTTGAAGCGAACGCGATACACCGATTTACGTAAATTACTGAGTATAAAACAGTTGACAAAATCAAATCTGTAACTATAATGGTTACAAAAAGGCGGCCCGTGGTTCCCCAGATAGTTTGATATGTCGACAAATAGCAGGTTTGCGGTTGCGGTGCATGTTTTGAGCTTGATGGCCTGGTCAGGCGAAGAACCCCTTAAATCCGAGCAGGTTGCGGAAAGCGTAAATACTAATCCCGTCGTGATCCGGCGCATGTTGAAGGAACTGGCCGAGGCAGGGCTGGTTGTGTCTCAGACCGGTTCGCTGGGCGGCTCTCGGCTCGCAAATGACCCCGCAAAAACGACCCTTCTGGACGTCTACCAGGCACTCGAGTGCCGCGGCGTCTTCTCGCTGCACCGGCAACCTCCCAGTCGCGACTGCCCGGTGGGCGTGAATATTGAAACGGTTTTGGGTGAAGTGCTGGAGGAAGTGGACTCGGCGGTCGAGCGGGTGCTGAAAAATATAACAATTAACGACGTCGTGCGTCGCTTGAAACCCTGCGGCGCTGCTGTGGCATCGAAATCAGTAGAGAAGAATGGAAGGAAAAAGCATTTCGACCAGAACAAGTTAGCGCCGTTGACCCAGGTGCGCGCTGGGGCAAAGAACGGAGGGCGCGCACCCTCCGCATTGCGTAAATAAACCGCGAGAAAGGAAAGTTAATTTTGGCCAGGCTTGAAAAAGATCAAAGCATCGAGCTCATGAACTCGGGACCAGGCGAGTTTGTCAACCTCAGCGAGGAACTGACCGACGATGCCGTGTCGATAGAGGATATCGATGAAGTGCTGCAAACGCTCGAACGAGCGACCAGCAGTGAGACCGAGATCGAGGAGCCTTTGATCGAGGAATCCTCGTCTGCGGTTGAGTCTGAGGAAGGTATGAACGAAGAGGTCGAACTCGACCTCTCAGCCGGCGAGATGGATAAGACGTCCGATCCCATCCGCGTGTACATGCGCGAGATGGGTGTCGTACCGTTGCTGACGCGCGAGCAGGAAGTGTCGATCGCGAAGCGTATCGAGCGCGGGCAGAAACGCGCCGAGAAGGCAATTGCACGGTCGCCAATCGCCGTAGTTGAGCTCTTCAGAATCGGCGATGAACTCGCCGCCGGCACGCTCAACATCCGCGACGTCGTGGCTTTCTCAGATCAAATGGAGACCGAAGAGCACGAAGATCGCAGTGAAGAGTATTTGCAGTGGACCATCGAAGGTCTGAACAACATCCGGAATCTCTACAAGCGAGGCTTGAAAGAATTTGAGCGTTACTCCGACGAACTGAAAATTTCGCGTGGCAAGCGCTCGAAGAAACTGCTGCGCTACCGGCGCAAGCTCGCCCGCACTCGTTTGGAGATCGCCACGGAAATCAGAAGTCTGCACCTGAAGGAAGCAGCCCGTCAGCGGTTGATCTCTGCTATCGGCGTCGTGCACAGAGAAACACGTGCGCTCGAGCGCGAGATCGATTCCAACACCGAAAAACTGAAGCGGAAAGGCTTGAAGGCTGACAAGCAGAAGGAACTCAAAAAGCACATTGCGACCGCCAGGAAGCGTCTGAAAGAAATCGAAATTGAGCATCACCTGTCGCCGCTGGAGATTAAGCGTTCGCACCAGATGATTGCCGTCAGTGAAGCTCAGACAGCACAAGCCAAGCACGAGCTGACTGAAGCCAACCTGCGTTTGGTGGTCTCGATCGCGAAGAAGTATCAAAACCGTGGCTTGCAGTTTCTCGACCTGATTCAGGAAGGCAATCTCGGTTTGATGAAGGGCGTCGATAAGTTTGACTGGCGCCGTGGTTATAAGTTTTCGACTTACGCCACGTGGTGGATTCGCCAGGCCATTACGCGTGCTATCGCAGACCAGGCGCGCACGATTCGTATTCCAGTACACATGATCGAAGTGATCAATAAACTCAAGAACACTTCGCGTGAGCTGGTGCGTGAGCTTGGCCGCGAGCCAACGACGGAAGAGATCGCCAAGAAGATGGACACCTCGGTCGACAAGGTGCGCAAGGCGCGCAAGTTGATGCAGGATCCGATTTCTCTGGAGACGCCGATTGGTGAAAATGGCGACTCGCAGTTGGGTGATTTGATCGAAGACAAATCGAGCGAGAGCCCGGCCGCGCGCGTGATCACTTCAAACCTGCGCGAGATCGCGGGTGACGTGTTGCAGACGTTGAGCCCGCGTGAAGAGCGCGTGATTCGCCTGCGCTTTGGACTCGACAACGGCGGTCATGAACGGACCCTGGAAGAAGTGGGCCAGAATTTCAACGTGACTCGCGAACGCATTCGCCAGATCGAAGCGAAGGCATTGCGCAAACTGCGGCATCCGTCGCGCGCACGGCTATTGAAGAATTTCCTCGAAGGCGAGGGGCAATAAATTTTAGGAAAGAATTAGGCAAAATTTAGGAGCGACTAAAATGAGTGACTTTCTGAGAGAAGTGAGCGATAGCTCGTTTGAGAACGATGTTTTGAAATCCGGCAAACCGGTGCTGGTTGATTTCTGGGCAGAATGGTGTGCCCCTTGCCGTATGCTGGCGCCAACCGTGGAGGCTGTTGCGGAGCACTATGGTGAGAATGCGAGCGTGGTGAAGTTGAATGTGGACGACAATCCCTCAACTGCACAACGCTACGGGATCAAGGGAATTCCGACGTTGATTCTTTTCCGTGATGGAAAGGAAGTCGAGCGCGTAGTGGGCGCGACGAGTAAAGAATCGATCACCAGAATGATAGAGAAGTATGTGGCCGTGAAGGCTTAACGGTTGAACACTCTGGGCATTAGGGCCGGGTGCACTTCGCGCCCGGCCTTTATTTTCTTGCCACAAAAAGGCACAAAAGGCACAAAGTTAGTCAAACCTTTGTGCCTTTTGTGCCTTTTTGTGGCTTCATAGAGTTTGTGCATAAGGCAATTGACGCGATCATTGTGGGTGCTGGGCCGAATGGACTCGCGGCGGGGATTGAGTTAACGAGGGCCGGGAAGCGAGTACGCATTTATGAAGGTAGCGATCGTGTTGGCGGTGGAGCACGTTGCGGTAATCTGACGCTGCCCGGATTCACGCACGATATTTGTTCGGCAGTTCATCCACTAGCTCTCAGCTCTCCATTCTTCACTAAACTCGATTTAGCAAAATATGGTTTGGAATTCATCGAGCCACCCGCAGCACTAGCGCATCCTTTCGATGACGGCACCGCTGTGCTGCTCAAACGGTCGGTCGAAACTACCAGTCAGCAATTAGGGCGTGATGCCAAACGTTATCAAAGGCTGATGAATCCGCTGGTGCGAAACTGGACCAAACTTTCGCACGATATCCTTGGACCACCACGAATTCCACGACATCCAATTACCCTCGCCCGTTTTGGTTTGCATGCAATCAGATCTGCCGAAATATTGGTGAAAGCTAATTTTAAGGAACTTCGAACGCGCGCGTTTTTCGCAGGCTTGGCGGCACACTC
>JAICQI010000504.1 GCA_025937955.1 Pyrinomonadaceae bacterium | reverse complement strand
GGACGGATTGCGGGCGCCGGTATTGACGTGCTGCGCAACGAACCGCCACGCGAGGGCAATCCGCTGCTCGAAGTCGATCTGCCGAACTTGATCGTGACGCCACACAATGCGTGGGCCAGTCGCCAGGCAATGCAGACGCTGGCCGATCAGCTTATCGATAACCTTGAAGCGTTTGTGAGAGGCGAGCCGCGGAACTTGGTTTAAGCCACAAAAAGCACAAATGGTATTAATTAATCTTTGGTGATTTTTGTGCCTTTTTGTGGCCCGTCTACGAGGTGGCAGCTTCGGCTTCGTCGTGATGCTCGGTGGTGTAAAGACGAAGGATGTCCTGTCCCTGGCGTGAGCGTGGATCGATTGTGCGCAGGTGCTTACGTCCTTGCATTTCCCAAATGGCCGTGACTACTCCATCTTTCTCCACTGCGTGATAAGTAATCTCTTCGTTGCTCGCTTCCGGCGCGGTTTCGTTCGCCTTGGCCGCGCCTTCACCTATTCCGGTTTCATTCTCAGACATACGAACTCAAATATTCTCCAATCTGCTTGCGATGGGTCTTTGTTAGGTGAGGCGAATTGTTGCACACGCCATTTACGCACGCAAGCGCAAAGCTGACTCGACTGCTTTCCGCGGCACGACCACGCCCCATCCCTGTCGCTCTACCTCGACGCCCGCAACTCTCTCCGCAGTGTCGATCAAAATGCGCTTCACTTGTTGCGGCGTCAGCTTCGGATTCGCTTCCAACATGCACGCAATAATCGACGAAACGATCGGCGCGGAGAAGGATGTCCCATCCACAAATTTGTAATGCTGGTTGATAACGTTGCCCTCGCGCAGCTTGATTGTGATCAACTGTCGCAACAGCGACACGTTGAGATCGCGCGACGCATCGAGATCTTTATCGACTCCATTATGAGCAACGATGATGCTGCGCAGATCTTCGTCTGCGGCGTCGTCGAGCTCGGCGTAGAGTCCGGCCTCGATGGCGGTAGGTGTGTGCGGCAGGATTGGAGCGGCGACCCAGATCCCGGGGGCGATCACTTCCGGCTTTTGCAGGCCGTCGATAGTTGGACCATACGACGAGCGATACATTCCACGCCGCGCTCGATCGAGCGAGTTTTGATCGTCAAGACCACCAACAGCGATCGACGACGGCGCACTCGCCGGCGGCAAAACCGGATGACCCGGCAAGAGGCCCGCATTGCCAACAGCACACACGACCGTCAATCCGGCCTTCACAACTTCTTCCACTAGCTGGCACAGCGAGTTGTTGAGGTACGACTGTTCGAAGTCGCCGCCGGCAGAAATGTTAACTATCCGGATGTCGTACTTTTCACGGTTTGCAAATACCCAACGCAGGCCAGTTTCGATGTTGCTCTCCGGAATACGTCCGGTCTTCCCGATCTTGACGAGCACGAGGTTCGCTTCCGGGGCGATACTCCGGTAAAGACCGTCAGAAAGATGCCCGTTTCCCGCCGCCACGACAGACGTCATCATGCCGTGCCAACTGGCGACATCAGGCGTATGCAACGACGAGAGGTCCGAGAAAATACTGTGATAAGCGAGGATGCGATTGGCTGGTTCGGTCAGATCCTTGTGCGCGTAGAAGCCGGAGTCGAGGAAAGCAATGGTAACGCCGCGCCCGGTATAGCGTTCATCAGCGTCCATCCTCACCGGAACGGGCAGCGCCTGCTCAATGACTTCAGACATTCACTCACAGATTACACCGACTACACAGATTTGCCCAAAATCGCTTATCTGTGTAAGCTGTGAACTCACTCTAGTTGCGTTCAAGGAGACTTGTAAATGAAGAGAAATTTGTCGTTGTTATTGGCGTCGCTCTTTGTGATTGTGGGCGCCATTTTCGCCACCGGCGCTCGTGCTGAAGGTGAAGTTCCCGAGCCCCCCGCGATTGGCGCTACGATTGAAGATTTTACGCTCCCCGATGTCGATAACAAGGAGCGCTCGCTCAAGTCGCTGGCCGGAAAAAACGGCACCGTGCTGCTGTTCATTGCCGTGCAGTGTCCGGTGTCTAATGCCTACAACGAGCGCATGGAAAAACTGGCTGCAGATTACAAAGCCAGGGGCATCGCTGTCATCGGTATCAACTCGAACGTCGCCGAAGACGCAGCCGCCGTTAAAGCTCACGCGGAACAAAACAAACTGAGCTTCCCGATCCTGAAGGATCCAGGTAACAAGATCGCCGACAGACTCGGCGCTAAGGTCACACCCGAAGCTTACTTCCTCGACGCCGGCAACAAGCTCCTTTATCACGGTCGCATCGACAACGCTCGTAACGCGGCCCAACTCGAAACCAGCGATCTGCGCAATGCTTTAGACGCCGCGCTGGCCGGCAAGGCAATTGAAAAGTCAGAAGCCAAGGCGTTTGGTTGCAGTATTAAGAGAGCGTAGGAAATGAGATTTTCAAAAGCGATCGTTCCAATCGCGTTATGCATTATGTTGTTGAGTCTCGCGGCGCCGGCCCAGAAACGAAAGGGCCGCGCCGAGAAACCACGCGACCCGATCGTGGTGTCGCCAATCGATACCAACGAGCTCAAGGGCTTACTCACGCAACAACGAGAGCGACCTTTGCTCGTCAACTTTTGGGCCACCTATTGCGATCCCTGCCGTGACGAGTTTCCCGATCTGGTGAAGATCGACAAAGAGTACCGCCCACACGCGCTCGAGTTTGTCACTATCTCACTCGACGACATGAGCGATCTTAAAACCAGCGTGCCGAAGTTTCTTGATTCAATGAAGGCGACGATGCCGGCGTACCTGCTCAACGTTACTGATCCCGAGCCGGCCATCAATCTCGTGGATCCGCGCTGGCAGGGCGACTTGCCGGCGACCTATCTGTACAACGAAAAAGGCGAGGTTGTTTACAAGCACATCGGGCGCGTCAATCCCGTTGAACTGCGCGAAGCGATCGAGAAAGTGGTTAAGAAAGGTGATAGCCAGTAGAAGTTAAAACTTCAAATGATTACTTCCGAAGTTATCGCCAGCCACAACCTCACACAGCAAGAATTCGAGCGAATAAAGGAACTGCTTGGCCGCGAACCGAGTTTTGCCGAACTCGGTATCTTCTCGGTCATGTGGTCGGAGCACTGCTCGTACAAATCGTCTCGCATTCATCTGAAACGACTGCCGACGACTGGACCACGCGTGATCGTGCCGCCGGGCGAGAATGCCGGCGTCGTTGATCTCGGCGACGGCTGGTGCGCCGCTTTCAAGATCGAGTCGCATAACCATCCTTCGTTTATCGAACCGTTTCAGGGCGCCGCGACCGGCGTTGGTGGAATTCTGCGCGACATCTTCACGATGGGTGCACGCCCGGTCGCGTCGATGAACAGCTTGCGGTTTGGATCGCTCGATCATCCGCAGTATGGGCGACGAAATCGATCGCTGCTGGCGGGTGTGGTGGCAGGTATTGCTCATTATGGCAATGCGTTTGGTGTCGCGACTGTTGGGGGCGAAGTCGCTTTCGACGATGCTTACGCATTGAATCCGCTGGTTAACGCGTTTGCTTTGGGCCTTGTGCGTCACGATCAGATCTTTTTTGGAAAAGCGACAGGCATCGGCAATCCCGTGCTTTATGTTGGCGCCAAGACGGGGCGTGACGGGATTCACGGCGCGACGATGGCGTCGGCGGAGTTTGACGAGGAAGCGTTGGAGAAACGTCCGACAGTCCAGGTTGGCGATCCGTTTCTCGAAAAGCTGTTGCTGGAAGCCTGTCTCGAGGCAATGCGCAGCGGTGCGGTGGCGGGAATTCAGGACATGGGCGCGGCGGGTTTGACGTCATCGTCGTGTGAGATGGCCGCGCGTGCGGGCACGGGGATTGAATTGGACCTGTCGTTGGTCCCGCAGCGCGAACAGAACATGACTGCGTACGAGATGCTGCTGTCGGAGTCGCAGGAGCGCATGCTGATCGTGGCCCATTCGGGTCGCGAGCGCGAGGTCGTCGATATCTTTCGTAAGTGGGATCTTGATGCGGTGGTTATCGGTCGTGTGCGCGACACGGGTCGCATGCAGGTGGTTCACAACGGCGAGATGGTCGCCGACATTCCGGTCGAGGCGTTGACTGATGAAGCGCCGCGCTACGAACGCCCGATGTCCGCGCCCAAGACCCAAGACCCAAGACCAAAAACCGAAGTACAAAATACAAATCAACAAGATCACACCGCCGATCTTCGCACGCTCCTCTCATCCGGCAACATCGCTTCCAAACACTGGGTGTACCGGCAGTACGATCACATGGTCCGCACTAACACGGCGATCCTGCCAGGTGCTGACGCCGCTGTCGTCCGAATCAAGGAAACACGACGAGCACTCGCGATGACACTCGATGGCAACGGGCGTTACTGCGCCGCGAATCCACGCGAAGGCGCGAAGCTGATCGTTGCTGAGGCCGCGCGAAACGTCGTGTGTGTTGGCGCGCGTCCGATCGCGATCACGAACTGTCTGAACTTCGCATCGCCTGAGCGGCCGGAAGTGATGTGGTCGTTCTCGGAAACGATCGACGGCATGGCGGAAGCATGTCGTGCGTTGGAGACGCCGGTAGTTTCCGGCAACGTCTCTTTCTACAACGAGACTGAAGGACGCGGAATCCTTCCCACGCCCGTGATCGGGATGGTCGGGTTGATCGAGGACGTGAGGCGCGTGGTGTCACCGGGCTTTAAGAAAGAAGGCGATCTGATCGCGCTGCTCGGAACTACGCAGGACGAGGGGAACGTTCCCGCACTTGATCTCGATCGTGAATTGGCCGTGCAAAACGCTTGTCTCGCCGCGGCGGAAGCAGGACTCCTGCTCTCGGCTCACGATTGCTCTGATGGTGGACTCGCAGTTACGTTAGCTGAATCGTGTTTCACGTCGCCTGGGCGTGATGCAATCGGCGCTGACGTGAATCTCGAAGGAGCGCTTAATCCAACCACGC
>JAICQI010000619.1 GCA_025937955.1 Pyrinomonadaceae bacterium | reverse complement strand
CTGCTCCGCTGCACGACCGCCAAGCAACAACGCGATCTGATCTTCGAGATACTCACGCTTCTTCATGAACCGATCGCGTTCAGGCAGCGATTGTGTCACACCCAGCGCACGGCCGCGCGGCAGAATCGAAACCTTGTGAATCGGATCGCCATTCTCCACCGCCAAACCAACAGCGACGTGACCCGCTTCGTGCACTGCCGTAGCGTAACGCTCGTCCTCGTCCATCATGAACCCTTGCCGCTCAGCACCCATCAGAATGCGATCGCGCGCAATCTCAACGTGCTTGCGAGCCACGGCTTCAGCGTCATCACGTGTGGCGGCGATTGCAGCCTCGTTCATCAAGTTAGCGAGCTCGGCGCCGGAAAATCCCGGAGTACCGCGCGCGATCCACTGAAGATCGAGACCCTGTTCGAGTTTCAGATTCCGTGCATGAACCTTCAGAATCGCTTCACGACCGGTAACGTCGGCAAGGTTGACGGCGATCTCACGATCGAACCTTCCGGGACGCGTGAGAGCCTTGTCGAGAATGTCAGGACGGTTAGTGGAAGCAATCACAACCACTGCAGTCGACTGATCGAATCCGTCCATCTCGACCAGCAATTGGTTGAGCGTCTGATCCTGATCCGCTGAGGCGGAGTCGCCACCACGTCCGCGCTGGCGTCCGAGAGCGTCGATCTCGTCGATAAAGATGATGCAGGGCGACAGCTTTCTTCCTTTTGCGAAGAGGTGTCTCACACGAGCAGCACCCAGTCCGGCAAATTTTTCCTGAAAGCTCGAGCCTGAAGCAGCGAGAAACGCCACGCCCGCTTCTTTCGCGGCAGCGCGCGCGAGCAGCGTCTTGCCTGTTCCCGGCGGACCGTAAAGCAGGATGCCACGCGGAACCCGTCCACCAAGCCGGCTGAATCGCTCCGGATTGCGGAGAAACTCAATCGTTTCCGTTAACTCTGCGCGTGCCTCATCAACTCCGGCGACG
Source organism: Pyrinomonadaceae bacterium (assembly GCA_025937955.1). Lineage (GTDB taxonomy): Bacteria > Acidobacteriota > Blastocatellia > Pyrinomonadales > Pyrinomonadaceae > PSRF01. The sequence goes on along the minus strand of JAICQI010000619.1, from coordinate 3,148 downwards.
TCTTCGAAACCCACATCCTGTTTGCCGCTGTGATTTTCCAATTCAAACGTCCCGCGCCCGCTCATGCTCGCATAAATGCGCCAGGCAGCGACACCGATCAGGCCCAGCGTAAGAATTGGCAACGCCCAACTCAACAAGTTCGACAGCAATCCCGGCTGAAGCGGCTGAAACTCCACCGGCACGTTGTTCTTGCGAAACAGCTGCACTAACTCATGCCGCGTGGCTTCCCCGGTGACAGTAGCCTCGACGATCGAGCCATCAGCTTTGGTCACGGTCAGAGTTTCACCGTTGACCGACAGCGCAACCGCACCACTGGTTTCGGCCAACGCGTAAATCTGCGAGTAGTTGATCTTTTGTACCGGCGCTTGTTCTCGCAGGTAACCAACAACCATGACGGCGATTAAGAATGAAAGCGTGACAACCAGCCCAACAAGGGCGACTTTTCGTGTACGAAGTGATACCCGCGGCGTGGGGGTGGGCATAAAAACCTCCAGCAAAGGTCTGGCGGAGTTTTTTCCGGCGACCGTAAAATTCAAACCAAAGAATCGGGATTTGAAAAGCGAGGGAACTTCTAAGGAAGGACCTCACGCGAAACCGAGACAGGCTCTAAAACATCGACGCGTCGCGACTTGCGAACGCTGTTGCTCACTTTACCAGCGACTAATATGTGAAGTCCAGAACCAGATCGTGAAAATTTTGAAATAATGACCTCGGCGACCATCTCCGATTCTAGCCTTAGAGCCTCTGACTTGTGGAATCAGTTGCCATTGGTGGCCGAAAATCATTTCGCGCGCGTGTTGACTGCTATATTTCCGTACGCACTTTCGAGTCTTTTCCTGCCAAAAGCGCCCAAAAACGCAGAAAGCCAAAACGGCATGCTCGTTGCTCAATCCACTGCGATTGCTTTTGTACCAACGAAAACTTTGGGCGTGGTTAACAAAAGGAGGAGAAACGAAATGCTTTGGACGATTTTTGTGATTCTGTTAGTCCTGTGGTTACTTGGTTTGGTAAGTGGCTACGCGGTTGGCGGGTTCATTCATATTCTGCTTGTGATCGCACTGGTGGTGCTACTTATCAACATAATCGGCGGTCGACGACCAGTCGTATAGGCAAACGCACACTGTTTGCCCTGCTCGACGCCCGACGCTATCCGACAAGCAGTCGCCAGGATTGTCGGGCGTCTTCGATATCAGGCTAGTGGTAGATCAATCAAACCTATGATTCGCCCTACTGGATAAAGATTCATTTGTGGATCCCAGTAGGGCGAACGTTTGTAAAAAAACCGCAGCCGCGCCGCAGGGCTGGCAGCAAACTCCGGATCGACTGCAAGCAGTTGCTCAAACTCCTGCTTCAGTTCGGAATCGTTTGCCAACATCTCGCGAGCGAGTGACTCGAGCACGTAGTGTTCGGCATATTCCTTTTCTTCAAAGATCGCATTGAAGAAGCCCCAACGGGCGAGCGAGTCGGGCGCCTGTGGCTCGAGCAGGTTGAGGATTACTTTGCCTGCGGCTTGTGCTAGCGGAACGACCACCGAACCGGGAGGAAATACTCTCGTCTCGACCGTGCGCTCAACGTCGAAGCGCGGCATGTGTCGTCCTTCGAAAGGGCCGTACGGCCACGTCACGTTTGTAAAGCGATAACTCTCGACCTCGATCGGCACAAACGCGGCCAGTGTCTTCATGTCCAGGCCGTGCGCTTTCAACACACTGATCACTTCGGTCCACTGCCCCGGAACGATGTAAAAGAGCGGCGGAGCGACAGCCGTCTTCACTCGGAACGTCTGATACATCGGAATAGTTAGATCGAGCGGTTCACGACCGTAGATCACGCGCAGGTCGTCTGAGATCTCGCTGTGTTCTGTTTCGTATTGAAAAGCTTTCAACTCGAACGGCGTTGTTTCGTCAGTCAGTTCAAAATCAAGTGGAAAACTTGGCGTAGGGTCATAGCTCTTACCGGCGGCAATCGTGCGCTGGTCAGCTTCGGGGCCAATCTGTCGCAGGCGACGCGGATCGCGATTGACTTCGGTGAGCGCGGCGCGCAGGAAGTCGTACGTGCCAATCACGCGCGAGCGATAGTCTTTGATCATGTGCGTCTCGATCAGTATTCCCGCACGATTCCGAATCGGTACGAAGCCTGTTGAGAAGCGCGGCGAACCGTTGAAATCGCGCGTGCCCAGAGTGAGATCGCGATTATCGATAAACTCGAGGTACCAGGAAATTATGTTGCCCGCCGCTTCGGTAGCCGGCGCGACTTTGCCGCCGAAAACCTCTCGCTCCCAATCGAGGATGGCCGTATCGACTCCGGCGTGATGTTCGTGGTGATACGTGATGTTGCAGCGATAATCGGCGCCGTCAGTGACGTGGCAATCGATGAAGAGATCGGGTTGCCACAGGTTCCATAGCTGAAGCCAGGCACGCGTTTCGGGTGTGTCGGCTTTCATGTAGTCGCGATTGAGATTCTGGTACGTGCTGGTGGTACGCCAACCCATTTCCGAGGGACCGTTTTGATTGATGCGATTGTGGGGGCTCGGTCGCTCGTGGCCGTCAGTGTTGTAAATCGGGATGAAGAGCAGGACGACGTTCTCGAGTATGCCGGTGGCGGTCTTTGTGATCGCGATGTCGCGCAGAAGGGCGAAGCCTGCGTCTTTACCGTCGGGCTCGCCTGAGTGGATGCAGGCTTGAATCAGTACGATGGCTTTGTTCTCAGCGTGTGCAGCTTCAGGAGTAAAGGTGCCGGTCTCGGAGGCGATGATGAGCGGCAGTTCCCTGCCCTGTCCGCTGAATCCGAAGCCTTCGTATTCGATTGAAGACGATGCATGCGCGAGGCGGCGTGCGAACGCTACGGTGTCGTCGTAACTGGGTGTCTCGCGATAATCGGTGAGCTCGGCGTGCGTGCGCCATTCCGGGGGTACGTGTGTTGTTTCCATTATTTAAACTCGCGGGCGTAATTGTAGGGGCGGCCCTCCGTGGCCGCCCCCGTGTAGGACTAGAAGGGGCGGCCACAGCGGGCCGCCCCTACAGTACGTTCCGAAGCGTTCGTTCACCGCGGCTAAGAATTAGCTGTTGTCGTCAGGCGGGATGACCAGTTGCTGACCAACCTGGATCATGTCCGGGTCTTTTAGCTTGTCGCGATTGGCATAAAAGATCCG
>JAICQI010000554.1 GCA_025937955.1 Pyrinomonadaceae bacterium | reverse complement strand
GCGATCGTCACCCCAGGCGATGCTGACGGTGAAATCATCCTCCTGCTTGATCTCTTTCGGTTCAATTGCCGGTCCGCGTCGTTCCATCACTTCTGCTCGGGAAACTTAAAGCCGATATACGTGCCGGCACTCAGACCCATCAGTCCCAACAAAGTCGTACTAAATTCCGGCATCGTCAAGTTATTGTAAACCGACGAGACAAAAATGATGCCGAGCACAATCGTCCAGGCGAAGATCTGGAAGCGATGAAAGCTGTAGCCGCTCCCGTCGGAGAGGATATCACGCAAGAACCCGGCTGAAGCACTCGGAGTGTTCTGCGAGCTTAAAGTGCGCAGTTGCTGATCGATCTGGTTGAGGCGCGTGCGACTATCGGTCATTTGCCTGTTCAATAACTCGCGGTTTGACTGATCTGTGGCCGTTGCCAATGCCGGGTCGATCGCGTCGAGGTCCGACTGGGTTTGAGTAATCCCCTGCTCGAGCGCCTGTTTTTCAGCAGTCAAATCCTGTAACTGATTGGTTACGGTTGTGTCTTTGCCGTTGTCTATTAAAGCCTCGCCGAGTGCGGTGCCGGCGCTGATGCCCATGAGCGCGAGCAACGACGTCGTGATTGTGTCGAGAGCGCTTGTAACCAGCCAGATAGCAATGTACGACGCATAGATAAGAAAGAACCAAAATGCCATTTGAGCACGCCCCAGGTTGTAGGGTCTGCGTTTTCCCATGGCAGGGGCCGGACCCGGCTCACGAATTATGTTGGTGCTGCGGACGAGCCAAAGCAGTAAAGCCAAAGTGGCAAAGATTATGACCAGAGCGACTAAACCGTAGAGCGGCGATATCACTGTCAGAGTTACAGGGTGATCCCTTTCGTGGAAGCTGTCGAAAGCCGAGCCATCCTCGAGTCCGACACTTATGGTAGCCGGTTCTCTCATGGATTTCGGTGCGCCTAGCAGATCGATCCAAACCTTCTTATTGTCCGGAGTAATCTCGAGGTGATAGATCAAGCGACCTCTCTCAAGATGAAGTTCCTCAGGATAGTTTCCCCGGATGGCGCGACCGTTTATGTAAGGCACGAGCTTGGAGGCGTCGTTGGTTTCTTTTAATAGAGTCCACTTTTCCAGATTCTCGATATGGAATTCGACGACGTCGTCTAATTCGACATTGCCGATAACCTGGGTGACCATCGGTTGCACTGGTGTAGGACTTGGACTTGCCGAAGGTTGAGCGGCCGCGGTCGCTGTGGGTGAAGGTGTGGGCTGATCGTCTGGTGTTTCCTGCGCCCGTACGCTATCAACTCCGATGATTAGCGAAACTGCGAGAACTAGTATTTGGACCAATCGACGTGGTTTGAGTGTTTGCATGTGCGTCCTCACGCTCTTGCGTGGCTTCGACGAACTTAAAGCTGCTTAGCGCTATCAGGATGGAACTGCTTGCGAAAGGCCCCGGGACTGACGGCCGGGAAGATACGAACTGGAGCAATGCTTTTATCGCAGGTAACGCGCGGAAGTCAATAATTTAGAACGCGGACGGAGCCGCGTTCATCAGCGAAAATCTGCGTTCTAAAATGTTCAAATATTCGACTCGACGGCCTTCATCACGTCAGCCGCCTTCACATCAAAATGCGACGCGTTCCAGACAGCCTTCCCGTCACGCAGAACAATCACCTGCGGAGTTTCGTGCCGGACACCCGTAAGGTTCGCGAGCTCGCGTGAGACCTCGCGGGCCGACTGAACCTCGAGAATGTTCACTTGCCCCTCGAGCTTTTCCATCTCGCGATAGGCGCGCGAGCTGATTGAGCAGGCGTTGCTGTGTTTGAAAACGATTACCGGTTTTTGCTTCGAATCGGTGATTAGATTCTCAAGCGTTACATGATCGTCGATTCTGAAAAAATTGTTTCCCATAACCCGATGGTCCTCGTATTAGTTCTGTCCTGTTCATTATACAGCACACCAAGATTTCTATTGACGACCGAACAGAATCGTCATATTGTGCCTAAACTAACGAGAAAGTATTTGGCTGTCCTCTGAGCCTGGCCTACTTACCGACGAGCCTCACGAATCTCTGAAAAGATTCTCCTGCTTTCTCATGCGGACCAACGTGTGTCCAAAACCTCATCAAAGGAGAACGTGTATGTTTATTAAAGCGGATTTTCGTCTTATCCGACGACTGTCTTTCAACCTCATGTGTGCCGCTCTGCTTTTCTTCACAGCTTCGCAGGCGGCGCTTGCAGATGAACTCGCAATCTGGAATTTCAATGACTCTGACTTGAACGTGGACCACGGCAGTGGCACGCTCATCAGCAATCTCAACGTCGTCAACCTTCTATTTGCGGCGGGAACAACTAACAACGCACGGCTTGGAGACGCCGCCGGACAGGCGCTCTCGCTGCAGGGTGGAACCGGTGTCGCCAACAACGGCCGGAACATCACCTTCAATGTCAGCACGGTCGGGTTTTCAAATATCGTGGTGAGTTTTGCTACCCAGGGAACCAGCACTGGATTCAATAGCAATCAGTTTCAGTACAGTCTCGACGGCATAAATTTCATCGACTTTGGACCACCGTACACGCCGGCAGCTGTCTTCGGAACGCTGCCGCTGGTTTTCACGCTGACCAGTATCGTTGGGTTGAACAACAACCCCAACGCAGCGTTTCGAATCGTCTTCAATGGAGCGACCTCGTCCACGGGAAACAACCGTATCGACAACATAGTTGTAGAAGGCACGAGCGCGACGATTCCCGAACCAACGACGGCGTTGTTGTTGTTGAGTGGACTGGGAGGTCTCTACAAGATGAGAAACAAGAGGCACAAAAAGAATGATGATTGAAATCTCATCTGTGCTCTTTGTGCCTCTTTGCAGCTTAATTCCAATCGCCGACGAGAACGAACGGCGCCCAATAGAACGGCGCACTGTATTTCTTGCCGGAGATCATCGCTAACTGCGCGCCACGCAGCGCGCTGGAGGAGGTGGTGGCTTCGCCTGTACTCAAGAGACGGCGGTAAAAGTCTGTCATCAGATCGGCTGTTGACTTATCGGCGACAGACCAGAGACTAACCCCAACGGTGGGCGCACCGGCGTACATAAAAGCACGCGTGAGACCCATGACGCCTTCACCTCGCTTCTCCTTGCCGAGCCCTGTCTCGCAGGCCGAAAGCATCACGAGAGGTGAGCCGAGGCGCAGGTTGAAGACCTCATCAGTGCGCAAGAAGCCATCGTGTGACTTGTTGCCGACCAGCGACAGGACCACGCCGGTAAACTGCGGACGCTCCGCGTTCAGCAAGCCGTGTGTCGCGACGTGGATGATTCGATACTTGCTGACATCACGCGCGGTCAGGTTGTCTTCGTTTGCGTCGAGATCGAGCCAAACGTCGGCCTGGCTACCGGAGGTCTTGGCGAGCTTCGAGATCTGATCGGCTTCGGTGCGCGTGCCGTTCAGTCGCGCCAGTGGCAGTCCTTCCATCCCCGGATTGGGCGCTGGTGTAGTTCCGCTCACGTCTGCGACGGCACTCTGGATTCCCAGGCCTCGGACTTCTGCATCCGTGGCGGGCGCAGGAGTTCGTTTCTGCGCGCGCGCATCGTTGGAGTTGAATACGGGGTCAGCAATGATGAGCATTGCGCGTCCCGTAGCCTTCGTTCGTTGTTGTTTGATTGTACCGACGACCGAGGCTGAGGGGGCGTAAACAACCTCATTCGACTTTATGAGATAGGCAAGCGACGAAAAGTCACCGCTATCGGCGGTCTTAAGCAGCACTTCAAAGGGAATGTAGTTGAGGGCGCCGTCTGCGACTACCATCAGACGCTTCTCGCCGATCATTCCCGCCGCGGGCTCAAGCACGACTTTGTACAGCGCGTTTGATGCGGCCACGAACGGCGCGACGTCCTCAGGCGCTGCGGAAGCGATACCCAGTCCGCGATTTGCTTCGGCGACGTCGATGCCAACAATCCGTCGCTGAAGTTTTGAAGGAATCAGCTGCGCTCGCAGATCCATCGCGAGCTTGTCGACATTTGCTCGCGCCGGCAGCTTGAATAGGTTCACTGCGCTCTTGCTGGCTACGAACAGATACGAGTCTTCGGTCTGCAACGCATACTCGACCAGGACTGTTTGATCGTCGAGAACGTTCTGCTGCACTTCAGCCAACGTCAGAGGCTTATTGGCCGTGAGCGTCGCATAACGCGGACTCGCTGTCCGGATCTGATTCTCGATCTCTTCGTACTCGGTTTGCAGCTTTTCCAACTCCGCGTCGAGTTCCGAAGGTTTCTTTTTGAGCTCTTCGGTGGAAACGTTTATCCCGGTGAGAATGTCCGCAATGTCCTGCTGGCGGTCGAGGTTCTCTTGTTTTCGTTTCAACAACTCAGCCGGAACGCCTTCCGTTATCGCCGCGTCCGTTTCGCTGAGCAGATCGAGCAGCGAACGTGCCCGTGATTGTTCGTTGATGCGAAATGCTTCACTGGCGTACTCGAGCGCCTTACCGCTCAGTGGCGTCCCCGCTGCGGTATTCGCCAGCAACGCCATTGCGGCGTAGGCAGAGGCAGCTTCGTCGAAGACGTCTTTGATTGACGCAAGGAACGTGGTGCGCGATTCATC
>JAICQI010000101.1 GCA_025937955.1 Pyrinomonadaceae bacterium | reverse complement strand
GTGACGAGCGCGGACAGATATCGAGGATGCACGTCCAGAGCTTCCAGCGTTTCGCGCACGCCCGGCAGCAGCTCAAAAAATCTCGTGCCGTTGCCAGTCACTTTTCTCGCTTCTTCCGTCAAACGGGAAACGAGCACTTCAGCACGCGCCAGGATCTCGTCCTGACTGACACCTGCATCACTCAACGCCTCAAAAACGATCTGCAAGTCGGTCATGCCCGACACCTGCAGGTCCGCGAGCCGTCCTGCGGTGCCAAAGATTTCCTCGAGCACGGGAATCGTGTAGTCCTTGTAAGCTCCCGTTCTCACCGAGCGAATCAACGTCCCATCAATGTCCCAAAGTAAAATGCGCATCACTCAATCACCGCCAGCACATCGCCTGCATTCACCGTGTCGCCCGCTTGCACGTTGATCGAAACTACGATGCCTGCCCGCGGCGACTTCATCTCGTTTTGCATCTTCATCGCTTCCACCACGATCACGCCCGCACCCTTCTCAACCGTCTCGCCGGCCTCAGTCTGCACGCGCACAACCTTACCCGGCATGGGCGCGCGGATCTCAGCTACGCCATGATGATGCCGGTCCGAATTCTGTCCGCTGCGCAAACGCTTCGGATCGACGATCGTCACTGCATGACTGCGCCCGTGAATGGTTACATCAAAAGTCTCCTTCGACGCTGGTCGTTCGCTAACCCGACATTCATGCACGTTGTGATGCAGAAAAAACAGGTAACAGTCTCGTTCGATCTCACGCACCTCGAGCTCGTAGACGCGATTGCCGATCTGCGCAGAGATTCGTCCTTCCTCGAGCTTGATCAGCAGTTCTTGTTCGCGGTCGCCGATTAGCGCTTTCAGTTTCATCTCAAGCCTGCGTTTCGACCATTCATTTTCCAACGGCTCTTCGTAGCGCCTGTTTGCATCGAGCTCCGCTCTTGTCGCAGCGCGTAGCTCAGTCCGGCCGCGATGGCAGCCAGATCACTTTCAACCTGGCTCGACGTGTCTTTTGCTGCCGCTCGACGTTCGTTAAAACGCGAGATGAAACCGGTGTCGAGATGTCCGGACACAAACTCTTCATCTCTGACGACCTCACGGAAGAACGGCAACGTCGTCGTAATTCCTACGACTTCATACTCATCCAGCGCGCGCTGCAAACGCTCGATCGCTTCCTCGCGCGTGCGACCCCAAACCGCGAGCTTGGCAATCATTGGATCGTAGTGAATGGAAACTTCGGAAAGCCGCCTGACGCCACTGTCGATCCTGATTCCCGGTCCCGCAGGTTCCTGCAGATGTTCGATCGTGCCCGGACTCGGGAAGAAGTTGTTTGCCGGGTCTTCCGCGTAGATGCGGCACTCGATCGCGTGTCCCTGCCAATCAACGTCTTCCTGCGTGAACGACAAAGGCTCGCCCGTCGCGACGCGAAACTGTTCGCGCACGAGGTCGTGTCTCGTCACCATCTCCGTCACCGGATGCTCGACCTGTAAGCGCGTGTTCATCTCGAGAAAATAGAAATCGTGAGTAGCATCTGCGAGAAGAAATTCCACCGTGCCGGCTCCGGTGTAGTTAACCGCGCGACCGATCTTGACGGCGGCTTCACCCATGCGCCGGCGCAGATCAGGATCGTTTATTGGTGACGGACATTCTTCGATCACTTTTTGGTGGCGACGCTGAATCGAACACTCGCGCTCGCCGAGATGGACCACGTTGCCTTGCCTGTCGCCGAAGATTTGAATCTCTATGTGACGCGGTCGTTCGACTGCTTTTTCGAGATAGAGCGACGAGTCGCCAAAAGCCGCGGCAGCTTCGGTCTGGGCAGTTTCAAACGCAGAACGGAGTTCGTTGTTATCGTTGACGAGGCGCATGCCTTTGCCGCCGCCACCAGCCGCCGCTTTCAACATCACCGGGTAGCCAAACTTCTCCGCTGTCGCGTTCGCCTCTTCAAATGATCGCAACGGTTCGACTGTGCCGGGAACAATCGGCACGCCCGCTTCCACCGCGGCGCGACGCGCACTCGTTTTCGATCCCATGATCTCCATCGCTTCGGGTGTGGGGCCAATGAAAGTCATACCGGCCGCAGTCACCGCGCGCGCGAATGCAGCGCTCTCGGCGAGAAAACCGTAACCCGGGTGAACCGCTTCCGCGTTAGTCTCCTTTGCGGCGGCAACGATGGCATCGATTTTCAAATAGCTCTGCGCAGACGCGGCCGCTCCAACCAACACCGCTTCATCAGCCATGCGCACGTGCAGACTCTCAACGTCTGCTTCGGAATAGATCGCGACGGTTCGTATGCCCAGCTCGCGGCAGGTACGAATGATGCGAATGGCGATCTCGCCTCGGTTAGCGATCAGGACTTTGCGGAACATATTTGTTGGTCTTGGGTCTTTGGTCTTAGGTCTTCAGTCTCCAACGATCTTGATTCTGCCTGATAGAACCCGTAAGACCAAAGACCAAAAACCAAAAACCACCCTCAAACCACGATCGAATTCGCTGGCCGCCGCGGGTCGTATCGGATGACGATCTGCTTGCCGGGGGCGTAATCGCTTGAATGCTGTTGCTGTAACGGACTGAGTGCCTGCGATGATTCGTATTGAACGCCGGCAAGTATGTAAGTGTAGGTTACCTGGGTGATGCGGCCGTCGTTATCTGACTCTGCGTCGATGATGCGCCCGTCGGCCATGCGGCCCGTTTTTGACAGACGTTCGATTCGTGAGGCTTCGTCTTCAATTTTTTTGCGGAAGCGATCGAGAAACGACATTGAAGTCGCTATGGCGCCAGGGCGCTGGCCGACACCGAGCGCCCGACTCCGCCTTTCGCGACGTCGGCGAGTCGCATGACCATGCCGTCGCGAACAACCCAGTCGTCGTCATTGCCAGTGATCTTGTCTTCGCCCGGAAGTCGCAGGACGTAGTTTGTAAACGCGAGTCCTCCGGCCGGAGTGTCGTCAGTGGCAGATGATAACGAGGCATTACGAATGACGGCGCCGCGGAGCCTGCGTGATTTTTCAGTGGTTACAGCGGCAACGTCAGCGCTGGGGCGGTATGCGCTGGGATCTAAAGTCGAGATGGCGGCGGCCAGGCTGCCGTCAGGATCAGGAAGACGTTCCAACAGATCGCTAAGTTCCGCCGGATAGGTTTTGTATTTGATTCTGTATTCAGTGAAGGCGCGATCGATAACGTAACCATGCGCTCGGAAGGCGGCGTCGCTGGCCAGCCTCTGGTGTTCCAGACGCGCAGGCACTGTTACTCCGATCAGCAGTCCGATCAGGATCACGACAGTTGCGGATGCGACCAGGCCGTTGCGCGCATGTTTGACGCCGCAGAATCTTTCCGGCTGCAACAGAATGGACCGGTACAGCTTTCGTCCTAACCAGAAGGTAGCGATCAGAACCGGAATAGAAAGCCACTTCAAACGCCACGCAGCAGTTTCGCCCGCGGCTACCCAATTCCAGAACCCGAATGAATCCGGAGTGCGTTGAAAGAAAGCGATGAGAGTTTGGACGACGAAAACCAGGACTACCAGCGAACCACTGAGTGCGAGCACGAGTGCGCGGCCATAGGATGGAAGTGCGTGTTCTGGTCGGGGTAGTGGCTCACCAACGGCGCGCGCCCCACACTGTTGACACCCAAGGCTCAAAGCGCCGTGGAACTTGAAGCCGCAGCACGGACAAATAGTCAAGCGGGTTACCTCTGTGAAAAATCGAACGAAAATATGACCAATAGGTCTAATTGGTCCAACAGGACCTATCAACTCGGTTTAGTAACCAATCTTGGCTCAGCTCGCCGCTCGCCGGATTGAGCATACGAAGCCTCGGCGTCAACGTTCGCGGTTTTTGCTGCTTCTGCCTTGGTTAGCTCGCGCCACGTGTGATACATGCGGTGGGCGAAGGTCCAATAAGAGCCGACGGCCAATACCCAAAGCACGGCCGGCATCCGATTGGCAAAGAAATTAGTCGAACCAGGATAAGAGCTAAGAGCGCCAATGATAAAGAGCACAACGCGTTCTGGACGCCGCAGAAAGCCCACATCACACTTGGGAATCAGGCTCTCGGCCCTGGCGCTGGCGTAGCTTACCATAACCGAGCCCATTAGTCCGGCGCCCGCAAGAAAAACGTTAAGAGTTGAGTGAGACGGGGTGTCCCGGGCATAAAAGACCATTAGGCCCACGAAGACCACCATGTCTGACAGCCGGTCCAAAGACGAATCGAGAAACCCGCCAAACCGTGTTACACGGCCCGATAAACGCGCCACCTGGCCATCGAGCATGTCAAAAAGGTTGGCTACGATGAGGGCGATACCGGCGTAGAAGAACCAGCCCATCCCAAAAAGAAGACCGCAACCGACGTTCAAAGAGACGCCAATGACGGTCAGTATATTAGGATTGATATGACCGATAGCGAGCCAGCGTACGATCGCGTCAATTATCCGCTGAGCTGCCCGTCCGATACTTGCCCCAAACATCTGTTACGTTCGTTTCTCCTCGCGACATTATGCCCTAAAAGCCGCGGCCGGGTTAATTTTACACACAAAGGCGCAAAGATGCAGGGTGGACCGCGATCATTACTTTGCGTCTTTGCGTCTTTGCGTGAAAACTCTCAAGAAAGTATGTTTATTGTTCGAGTTCGTCATGTAGCGTACGCAACTGCCGGATCTCGAAAGTGCGCGCGCCGGCAGGTGTTCGCACTGCCACCTCGTCGCCCTCCTGCTTGCCCATCAAACTCCGGCCCACCGGCGACGTCGTCGATATCAAACCTTGTGCCGGATCACTCTCCTCCGGCGTTACCAGCCTGTACGTCACTTCCTCGTCTTTCTCGCCATCGTACAGCACCAGCGTGGAGCCGTACGACGCCTTATCGCGCGGCACTTTGTTCGGATCTATCGACGCGATTTCACTAATCCTTTGTCGCAGCTCGACGATGCGGGCTTTTACCACGTTTTGCCGGTCGAGGGCGGCGCGGTATTCGGAGTTCTCGCGGAGGTCGCCAAACTCGAGCGCCCGCTTGATCTCTTTGGGCAAGTGAATGCGAAGTTCGGTTTCCAGTTCGTCTAGTTCGCCCTGGAGTTTTTCTTTGATTCCCTGTGACACGGCTTCGTCCTCTTAACTATTCCCCTTATGATAACTGGCCTCGTCAGGAGCGCCAAAGGAAATACCGGTATCACGTGCCGTCCGGACCAACTGTCCGTTAGGAGGCACAGTCTTAATGCCCCTGATTGCCTCGGTAAGCGGCACGGTAACGACATCCCCGGCCTGCAAAGCCACCATCACGCCGCTCTTTTCGCTGGCTATGGCCCGCACTGCACTCGAGCCAAAATTGGTCGCCAGCATGCGATCGAATGCATTTGGCCTGCCACCGCGCTGGAGATGTCCGAGCACCACGCAACGCGTCTCACGTCCGGTAACTTCTTCAAGATCCTGCTGCAGGTGCTGGCCGATGCCACCGAGACGAGGTGCACGTTTTCCATCACCCTTGTCTTGATAAACCAACTCGTGCCCGATCTCCTGCGCGCCTTCCGCCACCACGATAATGCTGAAATTCGAGCCACTGGCGTCGCGCGCGCGAATCTTCTCCGCAACGACCTCGAGCGAGAAGGGAATTTCCGGAATCAGGATGACGTCGGCGCCACCCGCGATACCTGAGTGAAGCGCGATCCAGCCGGCGTGCCGGCCCATCACTTCGAGAATCATTACGCGATCGTGCGACTCGGCAGTGGTGTGCAAACGATCGAGAGCTTCGGTGGCGATGTCCAGCGCAGTGACAAAGCCGAACGTGAGTTCGGTACAGGCCAGATCGTTGTCGATGGTCTTCGGCACGCCGCATACAGGAACGCCACGTTTGTGGAACTCAGCGGCTATCGTCAGTGTTCCTTCGCCGCCCAGGACCACGAGCGCGTCGATACCAACGATCTTCATGTTCGAGATCGCTTCCTGGTAGACGCTTTCGACATCGCGATTAGTTCCTTCACACGCGCGTTCGACGAAGGCACCGCGATTACGTGTTCCGAGAATTGTTCCACCTCGCGGAAGCAATCCACGCACGTCGCTGGGTGAGAGAAGGCGGGTGCGGGTCGCGCCGAGCAGTCCTTCGAAGCCGTCTTCGATACCGATGACGCGCATGCCGTGTTCACAAGTGGCAGTCTTCACCACAGCACGAATAACGGCATTGAGTCCGGGGGCGTCGCCGCCGCCTGTCAGGATGCCGATGGTTCCAAACATGGGGGCAAGTCTATCATTGACGATTATCAATTGCCGATCCTAAATGTTTCGCGTAGCATACCAACCAAAACCAGATGGAAATCGATGACGACGCAAAAGAGATAGTTCGCGAGATTGGCTCGGCCATAAACGAGTCGGTGGAGAACTCGACCAAGGTTGCGGAAGCCATTGAACGCCTGCGCGAAGCCGGATATGAGATGGAATTGACGCTCCGGCTCGAGATCGGACTGCGGCCTCACGCCGGAGACGATGAAGCTGTGACGGACGGCGCCGCCCTCGATCTCACCGAAGAGGATCTTCAGGTGTTGCAGCGAATGAAGATCCGGATCGATCCCGAAAAGTGATTAGCCGCAGATGAACGCGGATGAAACGCAGATTTCTTATCGGCGTTTCATCCGCGTACATCTGCGGGCCGAATCCTATTCAGGCGCTTCTTCGCTGCCGGTGAGGCTTTGCTGCCGTAGCGCAGCCGCGCCGAGCAAGCCGCCCATGCCCATTGATTCCACCGCACTGCTCGGTACCAGCATCAACGCGCCCTTTTCCTTCAAGCCTTCATAAAGCATGTTCATCGCGCGCAGGTGCAACGCTGTTGGATTGTCTCGATAAGACCGGGCCGCAGTTTCAAATGAGTGTGCAATCTCCACTTCAGCCTGGCCCAGGATTATGCGCGCTTGTTTCTCCCTGGCAGCCTGCGCCTCGCGCGACATCGCATCCTGAAGCGCCGGAGGAATAATCACGTCGCGCATCTCGACCGATTGCACAGTCACGCCCCACGGGTTTGAGCGTTCGTCAATCAGTACCTGCAACTCTTCCTCGATGCGCTCGCGACCACGGAGCAGATCCGTCAGCGAAGTTCTGCCGATGATGTCGCGCAGCGCAGTTTGCGCCGCCCAACTAACCGCCTGTGGATAGTTCTGCACTTCGAGCGCCGCCTTCTCCGGATCGTAGACCATCCAAAAGAGCACGGCGTCGACGTTCACGGGAACAGTGTCAGACGTCAGCGTTTCTTCAGCAGCGAAGCTTGTCGTGATCACTCGCTGGTCCACCCACGCTGAAACAGTGTCAACAAAAGGTATGATCCAGAACAGACCTGGACCACGCAATCCAACATATCTTCCTAGTCTCAAAACTACAGCTCGTTCCCACTGCCGCGCGATCTTCGGCGCTTGCGCGACCAGAAATCCCAACAACAATCCCAGGACAATTCCGGCGGGATTGAACGTTAACCAGGTGGCGAGGCCGCCTAAAAGAAGGGGCACGAGTAAAGCCACCGTAGACACGATGTTGATGCGCGCGACGTCAACTGAGGGCACGTTACTCCTGGTTTCGGTCAGGCTCGTCGTAGAACTAGACATTCTTAATCTCCTTCTTGCGCCGGCTCTGAAGTTGATCGAGCAAGTCGTCGCGCGAGAAACCCATCGCACTCGCTTCTTCGAGGAACCGATCGACCAGTTCCTGCAAGTGCTTTTCGTGTTCTTCGCGATGACCTGTTTCGAGATGGCGGGCGCTAACAAACGTTCCCACGCCTCTTCGTGTTTCGAGGATGCCGGAGCGTTCCAACTCGGCGTAAACCTTGGCGACCGTGTTGGCGTTGACGCGTAGCTCCACTGCCAACTGTCGGACGGTTGGCAGTTGTTCCCCGATCCGGAGCCGCCCGGTTGCGATCGCGAAGCGAATCGCGCGCGTTAACTGCGCGTAGAGCGGCATGGGATGCGAAGGGCTCAATGAGAAGATCTGACTCATCTCGGATTGTACTACGATAGTAGTACAAGTAAGGTTTCAGGTTTCAGATTTAGCCGCAGATGAACGTAAATCAACGCAGTTTTTCTTATTTGCGTTCATCCGCGTTTATCTGCGGCTAATTTTGCCAGATCTGATTGGCTGTGTTATCTTGTCTGGCTTTTAATCCTGCCAGTTTTGTTCGCCCTTATAGGTCGAAGAGGAGTTTAAAGACAGTATGTCTACGCCTAATGGAAGCACCGACGGCCACCACGTCGGCAAAGTCGTGCAGATTATTGGTCCCGTGCTCGACGTCGAGTTTCAAGGTGGCTATCTCCCACCAATCTACCAGGCGCTGCGCGTCGTCTCCGAAGGTTTTGACGTGCCGGTTCCGATTGACGTTATCGCGGAAGTGCAGCAACACCTCGGCGAAGGCCGCGTGCGCACTGTTTCAATGACGCCCACGGACGGCATGGTGCGCGGCATGAAAGCGATCGATACCGGCGGTCCGATCACGATGCCTGTGGGCGAGGGAACACTCGGCCGCGTGCTCAACGTCATCGGTGAGCCGGTCGATACGCTCGGCCCGGTGAAGCACGACAAGCGCTATCCGATCCATCGTCATGCGCCGACGTTTGAAGAGCAGTCAACCGAACTGCAGATGTTTGAAACCGGCATCAAGGTCATCGACCTGATTCAGCCGTTCTTGCGCGGCGGAAAGATCGGGCTGTTCGGCGGCGCGGGCGTCGGCAAGACGGTTATCGTGATGGAGTTGATCAACAACATCGCGAAGGCGCGTTCCGGATTCTCGGTGTTCGCCGGTGTAGGCGAGCGCACGCGTGAAGGAAACGACCTGCTGCGCGAAATGGTCGAGTCGCAGGTTATCCAGTTCGGTGACGCGTTTAATAAGAATTTCCACGACACTGGCGCGTTCGATCTTTCAATGGTGGACATGAACACGATCGGGCAGTCAAAGGTGGCGCTTATTTATGGACAGATGACTGAGCCGCCCGGAGCGCGTCTGCGGGTCGCTCTTTCCGGTCTCACGGTCGCCGAGTATTTCCGCGATCAGGGACTCGACGTGCTGCTCTTTATCGACAACATCTTCCGCTTTACGCAAGCGGGCTCGGAAGTGTCGGCGCTGCTTGGTCGCATGCCTTCGGCGGTAGGTTACCAGCCGAACCTCGCGACAGAGATGGGCGAAATGCAGGAGCGCATCACGTCGACGAAGACCGGTTCAGTCACGTCGATTCAAGCGGTCTACGTGCCCGCCGACGACTACACCGATCCGGCGCCGGCTACTACGTTCGCGCACCTCGACGCGGTCACCGCCCTTTCGCGACAGATCGTGGAGTTGGGTATTTATCCGGCGGTCGATCCTCTGGCTTCGTCGTCGCGCATTCTGGATCCGCGCGTTATCGGTAAGGAGCACTACGACACTGCTCAGGACGTGAAGCGCGTGTTGCAGCGTTACAAGGATCTTCAGGACATCATCGCTATCCTGGGTCTCGACGAACTGTCTGACGAAGACAAGCTTATCGTTTCGCGCGCGCGCAAGATTCAGAGATTCTTCTCGCAACCGTTCTTCGTGGCGGCGCAGTTCACCGGACTCGAAGGCAAGTACGTCAAACTCGAAGACACCGTCCGTAGTTTCCGCGATCTGGTTGACGGCAAGCACGACGATCTTCCGGAACAGGCGTTCTACATGGTTGGCACAATCGAAGAAGCAATCGAGAAGGCGAAGTCGATCGCTCAATAGACGCTATGGCGGAAAAGATTCAACTCGAAGTCGTAACGCCGGAGCGACGCGTTCTGGCTGAGCCGGTTGACATGGTGACGGTGCCGGGTTTGGGTGGTGAGTTGGGAATCCTGCCCGGCCACACGCCGTTGATCTCGCAACTGCAAACGGGTGTGTTGACCTACGTGCAGGAGGGCAAGAGTTATCCGTTGCACGTGTCGGGCGGCTTTGTCGAGGTGCGGGACGATTACGTATCGGTACTCGCCGACATTGCGGAACTGCCTGAAGAGATCGACGCCTCGCGTGCGAAGCTCTCGCGCGACAAGCTCGAAAAACAACTGAACGCCTGGACCGGATCGGAAGAGGAATTGGAAGCAACCAAAACCAAGCTGGATCGATCATTGGTACGGCTCCAGCTTGCGTCTTCTGGAAGGTAAGACCAAAAGAACTTAGCCACAAAAAGGCACAAAAAGCACAAAGGCTTTCTGATTCATTTTGTGCTTTTTGTGCCTTTTTGTGGCTAAGCTATTTCCTGGATCTTATCGCGGCGCGCATCTCTCGGACCGCATTCTCAAGCCCCACAAAAATCGCTCGCGCAATAATGTTGTGACCGATGTTGAATTCGGTGATCAGCTTGATCTCCGCCAGCGCGCCGACGTTCCGGTAAGTCAGCCCATGGCCCGCGGCGACGTTCAGACCATACTGCGTCGCCAGCTCAGCACCATCTCTCAACCGGCGTAACTCGTGTGCGGCGTGAGCGGCTCCTTCGCCATGAATGCCGCGCGCGCCGAGCGTCGCTTCCGCATACGCCGCGGTGCACAACTCGACCTGCTGCGCGCCCACTTCTCGCGCGGCTTCGATCTGTTGCGGATCGGGATCGATAAACAAACTGGGCAAAATCTTCGCTTGTAGCAGGCTGCTTACAGTCGAGCGCACCACGGAGAGGTTTGTCTTGACGTCGAGCCCGCCTTCGGTGGTTATCTCGTTCGGCTTTTCCGCGACGAGCGAGACTGCATCCGGTTTTGCTGCGAGCGCGATCTCCAGCATCTCGTCGGTGGCGGCCATCTCAAGATTGAGATACGTCGTTACTGACTTGCGCAAGAGTTCGACGTCCAGATCCTGAATGTGTCGCCGGTCGCCGCGCAGGTGTACGGTGATGCCATCCGCGCCAGCCTGCTCACACACCATCGCCGCTGCAATCACGCTCGGCTCCGGCGCGCGCCGCGCCTGGCGCACCGTAGCGACGTGATCGATGTTGACGTTGAGTCGAGCTGTCATGGCTCGCCATTATAAGTCCTATAGGCCTTATAGGTCCTATTGGGAATCGTTCTTTCTTAAATCGTGCACCGCGCGGATCGCAGTGTCGTAAACGCCCCGCCGGGCTTGCTGCCGGATCAGTCCCACTTCATTCACCATCTTGAAACTGTCGCTCATCACGCTCACCTTGCTGCCTTCATTGTGATCCCAGCGCACAGGGACCTCTTTGAGCTTTAACCCGGCGCGGAAAGCGAGATAGAGCAACTCTACGTCAAACCCAAACCGATCGATCGTCGCAGCTTCAATAAGCGGCCGGCAGACACTCATGCGAAAAGCCTTGAAACCGCACTGCGTGTCCCAGAAAGGCATTCCGGTCGCTAAACGAACGACGAGATTAAAGATGCGTCCACCTTGTTCGCGGCGCCAGGATTGGTGCACCCCGATCAGCTTACGATCCAAAGCGCGCGAACCGAAGGTCACGTCGTATTGTTCGTTCACGATCGCGTCGACGAGTTTGGGCGCTTCGCTGATCGGCGTCGAGAGGTCGGCGTCGGAAAACAACGCCACATCGCTGCGCGCGGCGAGTAGTCCAAGCCTGACCGCCCTTCCCTTGCCCAGGTTTGATTTGTAACTGATGACGGAGGTGCGCAAGTTTCCGGAGTCAGCGAAACCCGCGCGCGCGATTTCGGCAGTTTCGTCTGACGAGCCGTCGTCGACCACGATCACTTCGGCTTCCGGCGAATTTTGACGCAGGTAATCCACTACCGCCCGAACAGTTTTTCCCAGCCGGGCAGCCTCATTGTATGCAGGAATAATGACCGAAAGTGATGCGGACAT
>JAICQI010000146.1 GCA_025937955.1 Pyrinomonadaceae bacterium | reverse complement strand
TGCGGCGCGAGCCAGATGCCGGGCTTCAGGCCGAGACTCCTGATGTAAGCCGCGAGTCCGTCCATGCCGCTAGGGAAGCGATTGTTAATGGTGGACCAGTCGCGGTTTTCACCAAGCCCACGACCCGTACCTTGCCAACCATCGTCAGTCTGGACGTATTGCGCTCCGAAGTCCTTGAGATTTTCCGCGATCCACTTTGCTGCGATCTTGATTTCGTTCTCGTTGATCTCCTGGTAGAAAAAGTACCAGGAGCACCAGCCCGACGGCGGCAAGGGGAATCGCGATTTATCGATTGGTTGGAAGTATTTGATCTTGAGTGTGTCGCGATAATAATTTCGGAGAACGGCGTCGTCTTTCAGGCGCACCTCGTCTTTGGTGGGATCGAAAATGCCGTCGGCGATCGAAGGCTTGACGTCGCCGAGCGTCATTACCATCAGCTCGCGATTGGCGCCATCGCGAACGCGCGCCGGGATGGGATGTGGCCACGTTTGGCACAAAGCCGATGGAGCCACAAAAAGGCACAAAAAGCACAAAAGAATAGATGTCTTCATCGCCTGATGTGCCTTCGCACCTTTGTGGTTCAAAATTAAAAATTCAGCCTTAACCCAAACTGGAGTTGGCGCGGGTTGGTTCCGGCCGCTAGAGTCGAGATGCGCCCGACGTTGTTGGCCAGCGTCGTGGCATTTGTGTTCAACGTCAGGTTCGCGTTCGCCGGAGTGTCCCAGTTCTGAATATTGAAGACGTTGAAAGCTTCAATCCTGAACTGCAACTCCCAGTCTTCCCGAATCGGAAAACTCTTGAACAACGACAGATCGGTGTTGAAGACTGACTTGCCGCGAAATACGTTGCGACCGAAATTTCCGAATGAACCTGACGGAATCCCAAACGCACACGGGTTGAACCAACTCCCAATCGTGCGCACCGCATCCGCGGCCTTGCCGCCTTGCGAAATCGTTTTCTGACAAGCCGGATCCGGATTCGCCGCAACCGGACCAGCTACAAACGGATCTGCGATCAGGTTTGGACGAAGGTACGTTCCCGGCGCAGTCGGCGCGCTGCCGCGCAGGTTAGCAAGATCCCCGGTGACTTGCAGGTTGAACGGCGCGCCCGAACGTGCCTGCATGATGAAGTTGGTCTGCCAGTTTCCGAGAATCCACGACGCTGGACCACTTCTGAACCAGCGCTTGCCTTTTCCGGTAGGCAACTCGTAAACGGTGGCCCAGGAAAGGAAGTGCGGGATGTCGTAGGACGACACGCCGCGCGCTGTACTCGGGTCGAAGTAGTTTTGAATCGTCGAGCCACCACCTGGTCCATTCTCGACGTTGAAGTATCCGCTGCTGACGTCGATCGACTTGCTCCACGTGTAGGAGATCAACGTACTCAGACCTTTCGAGAAGCGTCGCTGAAACTTCGACTCGAGCGCATTGTAGTTTGAATAGCCGGTGTTAGTGGTGTAAGTGATGCCGGCGCTGACCCAGGGCATCAACCGCAGCGCGTCGATCACGGAATTGGCGGTGCCGTTGGGCGAAGCCTGTCGCGCCGCATTCGCGAATCCAGCGTACGGCAGCCTCCCGTTCTTGCTGCCGACGTAAGCGACCGACACCATTGAAGTCGGCGTTAGCTCGCGTTGCACTTCGACGTGCCACTGCTGCGAATACGGGTCTTTGTAATTTGGATTATTTGGGAAGCCACCGACATTCCACGGATTTGTTGTCGGCAAAGGAGTCGCAAACCCCTGCGACTGAAGCTGGATGATATTGAACGCAGTACCGTTCGCGAAGTTTGTGCTGGCATTCGCATTACCCGAAAACGCTGTGGCATCGGGCCAGGTAGTCGCTTCGAGATCGTTCTGCGCATACTGGCTGCGCGCCGGCAGTGCGTCCCAATATAAACCGTAACCGGCTCGCAAAACCGTTTTTGGATTCAGTGTCCAGGCAATGCCGATCCGTGGTCCCAGGTTGTCCTTGATTGGCGGCGGCGCAAAGAATTCCGTGCCTGCCACCACCACGTTACTGAAGTGCGGATCAGTCTTGAACGCGTCTGGTATGCACGGAGCAGCCTTGGCTACGCTGCAAAACGGCGGCATCTGCGTAGCGCCAATGGTCCAACGTTGGTTCTCGAGATCAAGCGAGTTCCACAAACGTCCGTCAGTGGTTCTCGGCTGTGTCAGGTAGTCGTAGCGCAAGCCGAGCGTGAGAGAGAAATTACGCCGCACGCGCCATTCATCCTGAATAAACGCTGCCCACGAAGCATACTTGAACTGAACCGGGCCACCGTGCAGGACCGGCAATTGCGCGTTGAAATTGTTTGGAAATCCCAACAGCGCCGACGCCAGCGACAAGCCTGACGTTCCTGTCGCGGCGGTTGGCAGCCGTGTCTGTTCGTCGTTGAAAACGTAGGTTTGAAACGTATTGAGTTGGACGCGCTTGGCTTCGATATACCAGCCGCCAAGCTTGATGCTGTGATTACCTTTGAGCCAGGTCAAACTCGGCGTCACGCTCCAGTTTGGATTCTCTCGCAACGCGGCGCCGCGAACACCGAAGTTGTTATTTCCTCCTGCGGTCCAGTTTTGCAGAGTGACCAATAGCCCACTGTATTTTTCGACATCGAGAAAACCAAACTGACTCAGCGGATCCGTTCCGGCTTCGTGTTGATTCTGCTGGCTGGAATCTACGCCGGGCCGGCCTGCGTAGCCCGCACGAATATCGAAGATGAGATTCGGCGTGAACGTATGTGTCCAGGCGCCACCATAGTTTCGTCCCTTGCCGCTGCCCTCCGTCGATCCTTCATTTCCGATCGGATTGAAGACTGTGACGTTCTGTTGCGTGTAGCGGAAAAAGATAGTGTCGCGCTCGCTGAAGTGATGATCGATTCTGACTTGAAAACTGTTGGAGTTGTTTGTCGCCGGGCGAATCTGCGCGAAGTTGTTCGTCGGATCGCCTGAGAGGTTGGGCACGGGAGCATAAGTCTTAAAAAAGTTCTGCATCGGGGCGAAGATCAACGCCTGTGGAATCTTGAAGCAGGGAGCGCCGATCGTCTGGTCCTGTTGTTTCAGCGAATTCACCGGGAGCGGGGTACCGGATGCATCACAACGAAACTCGTCGCGGACAAAGTTGTTGCCGACCTGCCGCGTTGAGTATGGATTGTAAATCCGGCGACGGAAGGGAGTGTTGGTGAAGTCGCCGTTTATTTCCGCTGCCGTGGGAACGTAAGACAAGGCCAGCGTCGGTTGGCTGTAGCGCCAGCCGTCATAACCGACTGAAAAGAACGTGCGGTTTTTGAATATCGGACCAGTGAGAGTCGCGCCAAACTGGTTTTGACGAAACGGCACAGGCTTATCGGGAACACCTTGCCCAGGTTTGCAACGCGCGGTGGTGCAAACGTCAAAGGGGTTGCGCGCGTCGAACGCATCGTTACGTACGTACTCAAATGCAGAACCGTGAAAGTTGTTGCCGCCCGATTTCGAAACCATGTTTACGACGCCGCCCGCAGCGCCGCCGAAATCAGCGCGTGAGTCGTGACCGACGACTTTGAACTCCTGCACGAGATCGATATTTGGAATAACGATGTACGTCGGTCCGCGGACGTTGGTGTTGATAATGCCGTCGTAGAAGTAGAGCTTCGAACGGTTTTCCTGTCCGTGGAACGATGGGTCGGAAAAACCGGAACCGGGAATGCCGACGTTGCCTTCGACGCCACCGACGTTTCGGTTTTGAGAAGTCGAGACAGGAGTTACACCGGGGGTCAGCGTCAGAAGTTGCGTGAAGTTTCTGCCGTTCAGAGGCAGGTCCCGGACCACCTTCTCGGGAATGACAGTGCCGAGATCTGACGAGGCTTGTTGAATGAGCTCAGCGCCGGCCGTGATCTCCACCGTTTCCGAAACCGCGCCGAGCGTTAGCGCGATATTCTGCGTCACGTTTTCACTGACACCCACGTCGAAAGGCGCGCTTTGCACGCCTTTGAATCCTGTGACCTCGACCCGCAACGTGTACATTGCGGGGTTCACGTTTACGAAGTTGAAATAGCCATCTTCGTTGGTCGTGGCGTCAACCTCGATCTTCGTCGCCTGGTTTATCAGTTTCACCACTGCGCCCGGGACGGCCGCGCCATTCGGATCGGTAACCGTCCCGCTCACCTTTGCGTTGGCTTGTGCAAAAGCAACCGAAGCGGCGACGGTGATCAGGACAAACAGTTTCAGTAAAAACATGACGCGCCCTCCTGTATAGATCTTTTAGCCGCGGCTAAATTCAGAAACTAAATTTGATCGCTGCCTGCATCACACGCGGTGTGCGTGCGGCGGTTGGAGCGCCGAAGCGCGTGTTGGTCTGACGACCGTTGACGTCAAAGACCAAACCCGCATCGATGTCTCTGAAATTTGTGTGATTGAAGATGTTGTAAACTTCCCAACGCAGTTGCAGCGAGCGCGTCTCACCCATCGGAATGTTCTTGAAGAGCGCGACGTCGTTGTTGAAGATCGACGGCATGCGCAGAGAGTTTCGCGGCGTGTTGCCGATATCTCCGAGTCGCGTCGGCCGCGCGAAGCAGTTGACATTGACAACGTACGGCGTTCCGGTCGGGTCGGCGCCACTAACGTTGCGCATCGGATCGCAGATCGTGTTCGCTCGCGCATTGATCTCGCCGCCGGTGATGTCCGTGATGCCGCCGTTGTAAGTCACGGTGATGTTCTTCGGCTTGCCGCTCGCATAAGAAGTCGTTCCGGAAAGCTGCCAGTTATCGAAGATCGCTTTGACGAATCCGTTGTTGAACTTGCGGCTCAATTTCGGCACGTCGTAGATGTAGTTGACGGTCAGGATATGCGTCTGATCGAAATCAGACGGCGCATAATTGAACTGTTTGTAAGGGCGGCCGAAGTTAACGTCTGACGAATCGTCGTTGGCATAATCAAACGACTTCGAATAGGTGTAAGCCACTCCGTACTGGAAGCCCTGCGTGTAGCGACGACCCACCTGCACCTGCAACGAGTTGTAGTTTGAAGTGCCGCCCCACACCACCATGTTGATGTCGGCATAACCGCGATACGGCCTGAGAAAGTCGTTACCGATTCGCTGTCCCGTTACCGGATCGATATTGTTCGTGCCGAGTCGCGACCCATCCGGCACGCCGTTGATATTGATTCGTTGGCCCAGGTGACGGGCGAATGAACCGACATAGGCAACTTCCATAATCGTGTCGAAGCCGATGTCCTGTTGCAGGCCGAGGGTGAAGTTGTAGATCGACGGCGTGTGGGAATTCACTTCAACCGCATTGATGTTCGACGGTCTGGTTATAGCCGTGCCCACCAGGGCTGCGAGATTATTGATGTTGCCGAAATCGATACTAAACGTACGATTCGCCGGCTGATTGTTGACCAGGTTTCCGCCGGTCGTGCCGCCACCCACGCGCGGTGCGTGATAGACGCCCGCCTGGAAACGCAGCACCGATTTGCCCGCACCAAAAACGTCCCACGCAAGACCGAAACGCGGCTCGTAATCGATGGACCTCGTTGTCCGGTAACCGCGCGGCGTGTTGGGATCGATGCCGAGCGCCAGGCCGTTGTTGGGATTGCCACTGTTTGGAACGATCGCTCCGACGAGACCAGCGTTAGCGCCAACGAGGGGAATCAATTCTCCCGTGACCGGATTCCTGGCTCTGCGCTGTGCAGTTGGACAAGTAGCCGGAGGAGTAAAGTTAACGGCGCAAGCGCTTTCATATAACTTCACGGCCTGCGCTGGATTGAACCGTGAGGGATCGAAGTTCGAGCCTTGCCCGTCGATCTGTTCGAAGGGCGAGTGATAACCAAATCGCAGACCGTAGTTGAGCGTGATGTTGCGGGTGATCTTCCACTGATCAGCGGCGTACCACTGGACCTGCGTCAATCTCAGATTGGTAAACGGGCGTGCCATCGATTCCTGGTAGTTTCTGAAATTACCGATCAGCGCGTTGGCATACGCGTAACTCGTGTTGCCGAGAGCAGCGGTGAAGTTGCTATCGTTGCCGGCAAAGTTGAAGACTCCGGACCACTGCCCGCCCGGCGCTTCGCCATTTAAAAGTCTTTCGTAGTAGACGCCAAGCTTGAGAGTGTGATCGCCATGCGTGATGGAAAGGTTGTTGGCGAACGATGGTTTGATGTAGTCGTTACCGGTTTCGCCCCAACGATCGAGCCAGTTGATATTGGCAACGCCGTTCGTTGGACCACGCACGCCGCCCCAGTTTGTAACTCTGGGAATCGTGCCGAGATGATTGTTCTGTGGGAAGAGTTGCGGTGCAGTGTAATTCAACGCAGCTCGCTGCACGCTCTCGATCTCGCCATCGCCGGGTATGAAACCTTCCGAGTCGTGGCGTATGCCGAAGTTGAATTCGTTGACGACGTTGGCGCTGATCACTCTGGTCCAGTTTGCCGACCAGCCATTGTCTTTGTAGAGGTAGTGCGAATCGATTCCCCAACGATTGTTGTCGTTGCCGGGCCAGCCTGAAGTGCCGGTGCCAAGGTTGTCTGACGTCCACCACTGATACTTCCAGTAGATCGTGTCGTTGTTGCTCGGTTTGATGTCGAAACGAAGAACCTGGCTGCGCTTCGGCACATCCAATGGGCTCTGCGCCACGTAGTTGAATGCCGAGCCACCAGAACCGCCGAATGTGTTTGGCAACGGGAAATAGTTGAGCAACGCAAATCCGCTGGGGTTGAACCGCGCGATGGGAATGATGTTTAGTCCCTGCGGATTCGAAGCAGTTGCGCGCGAAGGATCGCGGAAACAACCGCTCGTGTCAGCCGCCGTGCAAGCGCCGGGAAGCAGCGGATCTTTAACGAACACTTTCGCGTTTGTTGAATTGATCGACTGTGAGAAGTCGCCGTTGCGTTCGAGCGCAGTCGGCATGGTTACAAAGCGCGGATCCTGTGGCGTGATTTGGTGCGGTTTTTCGTACGCGAAGAAGAAGAACGCTTTGTCTTTCAGCCAGAAGTCGCCGCCTTCACCAAAGCGCGGCAGCCACATTGGACCACTGACGTTGCCGCCCGGATAAAGGTGACGATAAAGCGGTTTCTTCAGGCGCGCTTTGTTGTTGAAAAACGGAGTGGCGTTGAGTGATTCGTTGCGGAGGAAGTAGTAGACCGATCCGGCGAAGTCTTTGCCGCCACCTTTCGAAACGATGTTGATGATTGCGCCGCCGTTGTTGCCGTACTCGGCGCCGTAGTTATTGCGCAGCACCTTCACTTCGGCAACAGCATCCTGGTTGATCGTGAAGCTCAGCTTGTTTGAACCACTCGGCTCGCCTGCAAACAGTCCATCGATCGTGGGAACAGTTGATCGCCCGCGTTGACCGGAGATGTTTGGCAAGTCGGTGCCGAAGCCGTCGCCGGCGCCCTCGATGTCGTCATTGTTTGAAGTCCCTGGTAACAAACGAAGCAGTGAAGTAACGTCACGTCCTTTGGTCGCGATCAAGTTGATCTGATCGGCGGTGAGTCGCGCGGTTAGATCGCTGCTTTCGCGTTCCACGATCGCGCCTTCGCTGATGACGCTGACCGTTTCACTCACCTGGCCCGGCTGGAGTTTGAGGTCGCCGAGCGCAAGATTTTCGTTGGCGCTCAGGATTACGCCTCTTTGTTCGAGCGTTTGAAACCCCTGGCGTTCGACTTTCAAAGCGTAGGTGCCGGGTTGCAACGCCGCAAAATTGAAGCGGCCCTCGCTATCGGTAGCGGAGCCGCGTGCTTGTCCGGTCTTTTCGCTGGTTAGCGTGAGGGTTGCGCCTGGAATCATTCCTCCGCTCGAGTCCGTAACATTGCCTGAAATCGATCCGGTGATCGTTTGCGCGAGTGCTGGAATGCAAAGGATCAGGATTGCCAGAACGGTGGGACGGAGACGCGAAAAGGTAAGCATGGGACTCCTCCTTCAAAGTGATCAGGGCTTCGGGCTCAAATTGTCCCTACTTGAGACAATTTAGGTAAAAGGACGAGGACTTTACTTCGTGACTTTTCAATTCCGCTTTGCTTCTTAGACTTTGTGTTCGCGTTGATCGCGACTGGCCTGCTGCCGCTCTTCCAACGCAAAGGCTCGTTGAGCTCGCATGATGTGCTCGCGCATCGCTTCACGAGCCTCTTCCGGTTTGCGCGCGCGGATCGCGCGATAGATGCGGCGATGCCACTCCACCGCTTCGTTGAAATCATGTGCGCGCGCGATTGTGTCGCGGCGCCGTTCGTACAGGACCGTGGAAACCATCTCAACCAATGTAGCGAGCGTCGGATTGCCCGAGGCGGATGCCACCGCGCGATGAAACGCGACGTCGTGCACCAGGAATTGTTGCGGATCGTTCAACGACCCAAACATTTCTGCAATCTCTTCCGACATCGTAGCGAGTTGTTCACCCTCCGCACGCTCCGCTGCCAATCCCGCGGCGCCGACTTCCAAAATGGATCTCGTCTCAAACATGTGGTCGAAACTGAAGCCGTGCAGCTGCGCCAGCAGACGCAGCGGTTCGCTATCGAGTGCCGGTGGTCCGTCAACCAGAAAAGTGCCGGAACCCTGGCGCGACTGGAGCACTCCCATCGAGATCAAAGAACCCAGACCCGCGCGTAAAGAGGGCCGGCTGATGCCCAGTTGTTTTGATAATTCACGCTCCGGCGGCAAACGATCACCAGGCTTGAGAGCCTCCTGCTTTATCAGCTCATAAACCCGCTCGACCACCTGCTCGGTGCTCTGCCCGGAACGGACCGGCTTGATGATCTTAAGCCTGGTAATCTTCGAATTGGTCATAACAATCTGGAGGTAAGCGCGGAACTTATAATACCAATTTTGTCCCAGGTCAAGACTTTTTCAGGTTTTTATCCGCAGATGTAGGATCAATCTGTGGAAACTGTGGCTGGCTTTTGTGGCTCCCAGAGCGATCTGCTGCTGCCTTTGAGCGTTTTGTTCATGAACTTCTCGTTCATGATCAGAAACGCGCCGAGACCGTGGAAGTCGTTTGTATTTCGCTTGCGCGCGAAGTAGTAGGCGAGATCCGCGACGTTGGTGCCTTCGCAGATGTCCGTGATGTTGGTTTGGCCTTCCGGGTCCAGTGAGATCTTCGTTAGAACGCCGGCGTATCCCTTGCGCACTCCGTCGCTGTATTTTTTGGTCACGTAACCGCGATCGACTGCCATCGCCGTGACATAGGTGTACATGCTCGAGCTTGACGTCTCGAGCCAGTTTGAAGGGTTGTCGCCTTTGTCGACCACCTGGTACCAGAGACCGGTTTTCTTGTCCTGAAAGTTTGCCCACGCTTTCACGAGCTGCGCGACTTGAGCGATCAATTGCGGCCGTTTCGGATGATCGCGAGGCAGGAGTTCGAGCACTTCGATCAGCGTCATGCCAAACCAGCCCATCGCGCGGCACCAGATCTCCGCGGAATGTTTCGTTTCCTTGTCTGCCCAGGTTGATTGCCCGCTTTCGTCGTAGGCGTGAAACATCAGGCCCGTGCGCGGATCGTTTAAGTGGCTGGCGTAAGTCAGTAATTGATTAGCTGCCTCGTCATTCGCGTATTTACTGTCGCCAAACATTGCTCCGTACCGCACTAAAAATGGCATCGACATGAAAACGCCGTCGCCCCATAACTGCCATTCGCGACTCTTGGTGTTGGCGTGCCAAAAGCCGCCGTCTTTGGTGCGTGGATAGGTATCGAACCGCTTTCGGATGCGGTCGGCGGCGAGCTTGTACTTTGGTTCTTTGGTTTCCTGGTAGAGCAGCAAGAGAAGATTTCCGGGCAGCATGCTGTCAAGGTTGTCGAACTTGATCTCTCGCACTTCGCCCTGGGAGTTGGCGCTGCGGACCACGCCTTGATCGTCAACGTGAAAGTCGAGCCAGTCTTTGATGTACTTGAGATAACGCGGATCGCGTGTTCGTTTGTAGACCAGATACTGGCCGTAGAGGTAAAGCGACTTGGCATAACCCCACGAGCCGAGATCTTTGGCAGTCGGGTAGCGCTTCATAGTCGACTCAACCATCGCCACCGACCAGTCAGTCTTCTGAGCACTGGCTGTCAGACAGACCGAGAACAAAAGTGTCACAACTATGATTTTTCTGCTCATCAGTGCATCCTCTTAGGAAATAGAGAACTTGATATAGAACAAGTCAGGAAGAGGGGCTTGCCCCCGCCGATCGAGGTTTGTAAGCAGCGGGGACAAGCCCCTCTTCCAGAAGTG
>JAICQI010000083.1 GCA_025937955.1 Pyrinomonadaceae bacterium | reverse complement strand
TGCCGACCACTCGCTCGCAAGTTTATCGCGGGCTCACTTCGGAAAATCCGCTTTCGACGCGAGCTGTCGATGAAACGCGGGGCGTGATCGCCACTTACCAGGGTGAACCGATAAACGCGCTCTATACTTCGACGTGCGGTGGTCGCACGGAAGATTCGGAAAAGATCTTTAACGACGCTGTTCCGTATTTGCGTGCGCGCGAATGTGCTGCTGAAAGCGCGACGTTCGATCGGTTTGTGATCAAGACCTCGCGTGAGCCGGCGGAGTTGCGTGATGACTCGAACGTGGTGTTCGCGCGTGACGTCAGTCTTTTACTCACGCAAAACTTCGGCACGTTGAACGAGCGCGTTTCGGATTCGTGGCTATCGGGCGATGCAACTGTCTCTGAAGTGCGCAACTGGCTTGCGAACGTGGCGCGCGTGGCTAAGCAAGTTATGCCAACCACAGGTGAAGACGTAAATCGTCCGCCTGCATTCGCGACTGCGCTTTCCACCGCCGTGTTTGGCGAGAGTCGGGCCGGCACGCTGTTGAATAACACTGATGCCGATTATCTGCTGGCCGTTAAAGATACGCAGGATGTGCCCACGCAAAACCGCGCGGATCTCGCGATGCTGCTACGCGATGGACATTTCATGGTCTATCCCGATGCGACGCTGAGACCGCGCCTGCCACTCTCGCGAGCGCGAGTGCTGCACGCGATCGCCAGTCTGCTCGAAGCGCGCAATCTGCTGCAGCTTCAGAAAGCCAACGCGCGGCCGACGAGCGAGGGTCAACTCATTCTGCGCTCTTCGAAGGGCAAAGATCAGCCCATCAGAGTCAATCCGGACGCGTTTCTGTTTCGATATCTCGGAGCGCGTCCTTATCCCGTTTCGTCGGTCGCTCTGGTCGGTGGTGAAGCAGTTGTGTATCACCTCGCCGCCAATGGGCAGATCGATTTTCTCGAGGTGAAACCAGCGGCGAACGGCGCCGCCGCGGATCGCTTTTCACCCTTTGCCAATTGGACTCGCGGGTTGTCGCTCGGACAGGTGCAATCACGTTTGGCGCGTCGCGCGAGAGGCATTGGACAGATTGTGGACCTACGCGTGGCCTCGCGAGGCGCATCACACCGCGTAACAGATCTCGAGATCGTCGGAACCAACGGCACCGCGCACGTTCGCGGCGGCCGCATCCGCTCGGCGCTTGGATTACGCGAACAACTCTTCGTCATCGATCGCGAATACGACGACGAAGGTCGAGTGACCGAATTTATATTCGTCGGTCGCGGCTGGGGACACGGCGTAGGCATGTGCCAGGTCGGCGCCTACGGCCTCGCAAAACAAGGTTTCTCCGCCGAGCAAATTCTCAAAACCTACTACTCGGGCATCGAACTCACACGAATGTATTAGCCGCGGATAAACACAGATATAAATCCGGATCTTATCCGTGTCATCTGCGGCTTAAGGCCCCACAACAGTGCCATAAACATATTGCTCCTTCGGAGCAAGGAATGTGATACAGTTGCGCATACTCTTAACAAGTCGAAGGAAGTAAATCATGGCCTCAAATGTCAAACACCTCATGACCGTCAAAGACGTTAAGGCACTGCCGTATGACGAATGTCATCGCTACGAACTCATAGAAGGAGAGCTTCACGTGTCTCCAGCACCTGGTATTCCTCACCAACTAGTGCTCCTCAACCTTCAGGTTGAGTTGGCTAATTACCTCAGACGGAACCCGATCGGCATCCTGGTACCTGGGCCGGGTGCGGAACTCAGCGAGTACAATTATGTCATTCCTGACATAGTCTTTGTCCGCAACGAACGTTGGTCGAGCATCGTCGCCAACGATGAATTCAACGCGGCTACGGATCTGGTAATCGAGATCGTTTCTCCAGGAAGCAAAAATCGTAAGCGCGACCTACAACTGAAACACACGCTTTACGGGAAATACGGTTTCCAGGAGTATTGGGCGGTCGAATGCTGGTCCCGCTCAGTGATCGTCTATCGCCTGAATGGCAACACGCTTGAAGAAGTCATGACGCTGAACGAGGCCGACACACTCGAGTCGCCATTCTTCCCGGGACTCTCACTCAAGCTTAGCGCCATCTTCGGCCAACCCGGGTAAATGAGATTTTCACGTAACCAGGTCATCGGCGGTCTGCTTGTGCTCGCGCTTGTCTGGATAGTTATACTTTCTCGTGCCCTCTGAGAATCCAGTCATTGCTATTGTTGGCCCAACCGCCTCAGGGAAAAGCACACTCGGAATTGAAGTCGCCCTGCAACTCAATGGCGAAATCATCAACTGCGACTCCGTCCAGGTCTATAAAGAAATTCAAATCGCCACCGCCAAAGTGCCACTCGACGAACGTAAAGGCGTCCCGCATCACCTGATCGACTTCGTTTCTCCAGACGTCAACTACACCGCCGGCGAATGGGCCCGCGAAGCGGCACAGAAGATTGAAGAAATCGAAAGCCGCGGTCGTGTGCCACTGCTGGTCGGCGGCACCGGATTCTATCTACGTGCCCTGCGACAGCCACTTTTCTTAAGTCCACCAACTGATGAATCGCTGCGCAGGCGACTCACCCGAAGCCGCGAAAAACATGGCCCAGAACACCTGCACCGACTCTTAACCCGTATCGATCCAAATGCCGCCCGGCAGCTGTATCCACGCGACTGGCCGCGCGTCCAGCGAGCTCTCGAAGTCTATTTACAAACGGGAAAGTCGATTGTGGACCAGCAGCCGGAGCGTCCGGAACCACACGAAAGCTCGCGCCGCCTGCGCATCCTGGCCCTGAATCCGCCTCGCGCCGAGCTCTACCAGCGCATCAACGAACGCACCGAAGCCCATTTCCGTGCTGGGCTGGTTGACGAAGTTCGCGGCCTCCTGGCCCGCGGTTTTTCACCTTCCTCAAACGCGCTTGGAGCACACGGCTACCGGCGCGTGGTGGAGTATTTACAGGGCCTGCGCGACCTCGACAGCGCGGTGGAACAGACCAGGTTGGACGTGCGTCACTACGCAAAACGCCAATTGACATGGTTTCGCCATGAAGCTGGGGTCGAATGGTTTGACGGTTTTGGTGAGGAAAATGGCATTTTGCGATCGGTTCTGAAAACCCTCGCCGCTGGTGCGAGGTCCAAATAATCATCTTTCTCTCACATCTACTTGTATCCCTTGTCAGCCAAAGATCCGTGTTGTAATCTGCTTGCAACCGCGCGGTTTACCAATCCACCCACGGGTTCAAAGCATGTCAGACGGTAAACAGGCACCACAAAATATCCAGGACGCCTTTCTCAACACGGTGCGCCGTGAAAAGACTGCGGTAGTCGTTTACCTCTTGAACGGCGCCAAGCTGACGGGCCGTATCCGCAGTTTCGACAAGTTTTCGGTCCTACTCGAATCAGGTCCGCAGGAACAACTGATTTTCAAGCACGCTATCTCGACCATCTCGCAGTCGCGACGTGCCACCGGCGACCTTCATACGCAGGCCACCACCGAAGCCAACCCGCGCGAAGTTCGCGGTCAGGATACCCACTCGCCTGAGGCGTGACATTCGTTTACACTCTCGCGAGCACTTCACGTGGGACTTTGAGGACCTGTGCCTGGAACTTTCATTACCTTCGAAGGCATTGACGGCAGTGGGAAATCGACTCAGTTACGTTTACTGGGTAATTTTCTGCGGGCCAACGGTTGCGACGCGCTGCTGACGCGCGAGCCTGGTGGCACTACGCTCGGACTGCGCTTGCGAGCAGCACTGCTGGACGCAATGGAAGAAGTCGATCCATTGACCGAGCTGCTGGTCTTTGCGGCAGACCGCGCGCAACACGTGCGTCGCATGCTGCGTCCAGCGCTGGCGGCGGGAAGAGTTGTAATCTCGGATCGTTAT
This sequence comes from Pyrinomonadaceae bacterium, assembly GCA_025937955.1. Lineage (GTDB taxonomy): Bacteria > Acidobacteriota > Blastocatellia > Pyrinomonadales > Pyrinomonadaceae > PSRF01. The sequence goes on along the minus strand of JAICQI010000083.1, from coordinate 8,406 downwards.
GCGGACGCCACAGTGGCTTACCAAGGCGCCGGACGAGGTTTTTCGCCGGAGTTGATTTCGCAAATCGTCCAATTGGCGACGGAAGGACTAAAACCGGATCTGACGTTGCTTTTTGACCTCTCGATCGACGAATCAACTAACCGCACCGCACGTCGTTCCACTGGAAAGAACGCGGGCAAGGTTCCACGCGACCGGCTGGACATCGAACATGCCGACTTTCACACTCGCGTGCGCGACGCGTATTTGCAGATCGCACTGAGGGAACCCGAGCGAGTGAAGTTGATCGAAACCAGTGGACCAGTGGAATGCACGCAGGAGCGTGTACGAGAAATCATCGTTCCTTATCTACAAAGCCGAGGCCACCTCGCGATGAACTATGTTCGCTGAACTGACCGGAAACGAGCGTGTCAAAGCAGCGCTGAAGCGGATGCTGGTTTCTGACCGGCTACCCGGCGCACTGCTGTTCACGGGTGAAGAAGGCATTGGCAAGAAGCTCTTCGCACTCGAGGTCGCACGCGCTTTGAACTGTCGTACGCCGAAGGACGAGGAAGCGTGTGGCGTCTGTTCGTCGTGCACCCGCATCGCAAAACTCAACTACCCACAACGCGACGACGCCGAAGAGTGGACACAAATTATCTGGACGAACCATCCTGACGTCGGACTCGTCGTGGCGCCGAAGCGCGTGTTGCGCGTTGAGCAGATGCGACAGATTGAAAAGGAAGCGAACTTTCGACCGTTCGAAGGCAAGGCGCGCGTGTTTCTGATCGATGAGGCTGACAAGCTCAACGATGCCTCTGCGAACGCGCTTCTCAAAGTGCTCGAAGAACCACCCAGGACGTCGCACCTGATCCTGATAACCGCGCGTCCGGCGATGTTGCTGCCAACGATTCTTTCGCGTTGCCAGATGATCCGATTCTCACCACTAACACCGGCAGAGATTGAAACCCACTTAACTAAGATCAATCTCGTCGACAAAAAAACCGCACGGCTGCGAGCCCGTGCAGCAGGTGGCAGCATGGGTCGCGCTTTGTCAGGTGATCTGGTGACGTTCACATCGCAGCGAAAAGCGATGCTCAAAGTGCTCAACGCCCTGGTGGTCAGCGACGATCGTGCACAACTGCTCCGTTCCGCCGAACAACTCAACGAAGCTCAATACAAGGAAGAATTTGAAGAACGTCTGGACGTGCTGGAGACGCTGATTCGCGATGCGTGGATGTTGTCGCTTGGGGTTGAATCGAGTCAGCTTGTTAATGAGGATCTGACTCCGGAACTACAAGAGATCAGCGAAAAACTCGATTCAGCACGCGCTGGTGACTGGATCCTTCAAATCGAAGACATGCGCGAACAACTGATCGTAAACATCAACCGCAAAGTCACGACGGACGCATTATTCCTGGTAATGGCAGGCGACGTCGCTGCCCAAAAACGTCCAAAAATCCGGTAACGCAGATTAACGCGGATTGGGAACGGATTTATCCGACGTGGGAAGAATCTGCGTTAATCCGTGGCTGGAAAGATCCGAATCAATCTGCGGCTTACTCTTAATCTCAGCCAGCAGCTTCTCCGTCTCCGTCACGAACGCCTCGACAATATTCTCACCCGCAACCTTCCGCATCGGCACGCCGTCTTTGAAGATCATCCCGACACCACGCCCAAACGTGATCCCGAGTTGTGAATCGTGAGCTTCGCCTGGTCCATTCACCGCGCAACCCATGATCGACAGGTGCAGCGGCTCTTCAATATGGGCCAGCCGGCGTTCGATCTCAGTCACGATCCCGACGAAGTTATCAACGTCGAGACGTCCACAAGTCGGACAAGCAACCACCGTAACGCCACGCGTTCGCAGGCCCAGCGACTTCACGATCTCCCAGGCCACCCGAACCTCTTCCTGCGGCTCCGCAGCTAATGAAACCCTAATCGTGTCGCCAATGCCTTCATAAAGCAGGATTCCGAGACCAATTGAGGACTTCACAGTACCGCTAAACGAAGTGCCCGCTTCGGTGACGCCCAGGTGAAACGGATAATCAACCTTCTGCGCCAGCAGTCGATACGCCTCTACCGTGCGATGCACATCGGAAGCTTTCAGCGAAATGATGATGTCAGTGAAATCGAGATCTTCGAGGATCTGAATGTGGCGCATGGCCGACTCAACCATCGCTTCCGGCGTTGCAGTGCCATACTTCTTCAGCAGATCCTTTTCCAGCGAACCACCATTCACACCAATGCGAATCGGAACCTTCTGTGCTTGCGCAGCACGAACCACTTCGCGCACGCGCTCGTGAGCGCCGATGTTGCCGGGATTCAGGCGCAGCTTATCGATGCCCGCTTCCAGCGCCATCAAAGCCAGTTTGTAGTGGAAATGAATGTCGGCGACGATCGGCACGTCAGGCACGCGCTTGCGAATCGCTTTCAACGCGATCGCGGCATCGTTGTCAGGCACTGCCAGCCGGACGATCTCACAACCGGCGCTCACCATCTCTTCGATTTGGGCCACAGTGGCGCCTACATCCGAAGTGTCAGTCTTTGTCATCGACTGAATAGCTACGGGAGCGCCACCACCGATCTGAATATGCTTAACTTGAACTGGACGCGTTTTGCGCATTACCTATTTTGCGGGGGCGGGCGTTGCAGCCGCCGGGGGTTTCTCCGGTTCGCGACTGGGTCCAAACGTTTTCAGCGCGTCATTGGCGAGCACGAAAACCATCAACAGCAGAACCATAACAAAGCCGACTTGTTGAATGCGGTCGCGCACCGTGGTTGAGATCGACAAACCGATGAGCGCCAGCAGCCCTTCAAGCAGCAGCAGGAAGATCGCGCCACCGTCTAGCACCGGTATCGGCAGCAGGTTAAAGATGCCGAGGTTCAAGCTCAAAAAGCCGAGCATGCCGAAAACACCGGTCCACCCCAAACTCTCAACCGATCTCGATGTGGCCTGATAGATCCCGATCGGGCCCGACAAAGTGTTTCGCACCGACCGCTCGCCAGTAAAAACCTGTCCGAGCGCCTTGCCGGTCAGGCGAAGAATTTGAAGGTTTTGGTTGTACGCGTATTTGGCTGCCGACAATATCGTAGCGGAGTGAAACGGATATTGTTCGCCAACGACGACTCCCAACTTGCCGTTGTCGCGACGTTCGCTGGTGGTAAGTTCAACGTTCTGGCCATTGCGTTGAAGGACGATCGGAATTCGCTGATCGGGGTGACTTCTAATGTACTGCGTTACCTGCTCCGAACTTTTTACGCTTTCACCACCAATTGAGACAAAGCGATCGCCTTCCTGCAGGCCGGCTTCTTGTGCGGGCGAGCCAGGCGTAAGGTCGCGCACTACAACAGGCAAGCCACCGTAATCGGGAATGAAATCCAAAGTACCTGCGGAGTCGCCGTTTTCGGTTATCGTGATGGGCGTTATTGTGAGCGACACTTCCGAACCGTCTCTATTGACGACCATCGGCAAAGGCCGCCCCGGCGAAAGCAACGCATCGCCTGTAATGTTGTCCCAACTCGGCTCGTCCGTGCCGTTAAAAGAAATTATTCGATCTCCAGGCTTTAGACCGGCTTGCTCGGAGGCGCCACCGGGTTGGACGTAATAAACAACCGGCGCCGGTGTCGCCGGAACTCCGTACATAAATGCGGCTGTAAACGGGATCGCCAGCGCGGTGAGAATGTTCATCACCGGGCCCGCCAGAGCGACCAGCACGCGCTGCCATCGCGGGCGCAGGTTGTACATCTCCTCGGCAGGAATGTCCTGAGCGCCTTCGCCTTCGAGTGGAGCGTTCGATTCATCGCCACCGAGCTTTACGTAACCGCCGAGCGGTATTAAGGAGACGCGGTAGTCCGTATGGCCCCACTTTTTGCCAAACAGGCGGGGTCCAAAGCCGAATGAAAACGTCTCAACGCGAATCTTAAAAGCCTTCGCAACGATAAAATGGCCGAATTCGTGAAGAACAACCGCGGTACCGAGTATGAATATGAATGCAAGCGCAACTATTAAAGTAAAAGTCATTAAGTGCCTTCTTTTAGAAGTATTACGTCAAACAACCCACCTTAGACTCGACCATTTCGAGTCAGGTTGCAAACGAGTTTACCAAAAGAGCTTAGCCGCAAAGAAGCGCAAATAAGGTTTAGCCACAAAAAGGCACAAAAGGCACAGAATGTTTATAAGTGATTCGTGCTTCAAATTAACTGAATCACTGTTTTAGATCGACTAAATCATTTTGTGCTTTTTGTGCCTTTTTGTGGCTAATAATCTTTACGGCTTCGTGTCGGGCCTGGTGATCGGCGGCGAGGATGGTCTGAATGTCCCTGGCGGGCTGCTTTGAATGCTGGTTCATCACCGCCTCGATAACCTGGGGAATCTCCGTGAGGCAGATGCGTTCGTTCAGAAAGGCAGCTACCGCTTCCTCGTTCGCCGCATTCATCGCCGCCGGAAGCGTTCCACCTTCGCGCAAAGCCCTGTAAGCCAGTCTGATACAGGGAAATCGATCGTGATCGGGAGCTTCGAAGTGAAGACCGGACAACGCGGTTAGATCCAACGGCGGTAGCTGGCACTCGTGTCGCTCCGGGTAGGTCAGTGCGTACTGAATAGCGTGACGCATGTCCGTGACTCCCATCTGTGCGATCACTGAACCGTCAATCATTTCGATCATCGAATGAACCACAGATTCGGGGTGGACGACTATGTCGATCTCCTCCGGTCCGAATCCGAACAGCCAGTGCGCTTCGATAACTTCGAGACCTTTGTTCATCAACGTTGCCGAATCAATGGTGATCTTTGCGCCCATGTTCCAGGTGGGATGCTGCATCGCTTCCGATACGGTCGCGTGACTCATCTCAGCTTTGTTCTTTGTGCGAAACGGCCCGCCAGAAGCGGTCAGGATAATCCGGCGCACTTCTTCACGCCGTTCACCACGCAAACACTGGTGCAGCGCATTATGCTCGGAGTCGACGGGCAACAACTCAGCTCCCGACTTTCTCGCCGCCTCAGTCATCAATTCGCCCGCCATCACCAACGTTTCTTTGTTTGCGAGTGCGACTCGCTTGCCCATCTCGAGCGCTTTGAGCGTGGGCACAAAACCGACGGCGCCCACAGTCGCGGAGATCACGCAATCAGCTTGCGGGTGAGTGGCAACCTCGATTAGTCCTTGTTCGCCGATGACGATGCGTGGCAAATCGATATCGCGCGCAAACAACATCGCGCGCAGATCGTGCGCCGCTACTTCCGTGTCAACGGAAACTACTTCAGGCAGATGCGCGGCAATCTGATCGGCTAAACGTTCTACATTAGTTCCAGCGGCAAGCGCGACGACACGCATGCGAGTGGTAGATAACGACTCGATAACGCGCAGACTATTGCAGCCGATCGACCCGGTTGAACCAAGGATCGCCACACCTGGACTTTGAGTTGAAACTTCCGTCATGCAACTAACTGGGGGATGTGCGTTTGCGTATCGTAGGGGTCTAGCAGATCAATTGTTTGTCCTGTGTCGGCATCGTAAGAGGCGGAACTCACGCGCCAGGCGCTTCCCTTCACAAGTATCAGATCGACGGTGGCGTTAACAGTCTTTCGTTCGCCGATAACTTTCAAATGCAGTGTCGCCTGGCCGCTGTCGCTTTCGAAATTCACGCTCCCGGTAATGATGCTGCCGAAGTCGCGGACTTCGCCGATGTCCGTCTTCAGCTTTTCATTGTTGCGAAGAAAGTCCTTCGCCCTGGCGGCGGCTTCGCTATTACCCACCGAGTAAACCGCAACACCGACTATTACGCCAACAAAACAGGCGACCAGAAAACCAAGCACGACAACCACTCCACCAACAATCAAGACGATTTTCTTTGTGGTCATCGGGGCTTTTCTTCTTAGCAATCAGCTGTTGAAGTAGAAGCGTGCAAAATAGTAGATGAGTGGCGCATTGAAGAGCAAGCTATCAAGCCGATCGAGCAATCCGCCGTGTCCCGGCAGTAGGTTGGCTGCGTCTTTTGCGCCGGCGCCACGCTTGAGCGCGCTCTCGGCGAGGTCGCCGAGAATCCCGACCACCGTCATCACCGCCGCGAGTGGCAGTGCGTACTTGAGCGCGAGTTCGCGAAAGAACCAGAAGTGGGCCAGTGTCGCCATCGCGAGTGCGGCAGCCAGACCACCAACAGCGCCTTCCCAGGTTTTGCCAGGGCTGATCGAAGGTGCGAGTTTGTGTTTTCCGAGAGCGCGTCCGATGTAATACGCCCCGGCGTCTGCTCCCATCAGCACGAGAAAGAAGAACGACAACAAGTGCGCCGATAACGTTGGATTGAAACCCGTGCGTAGTGAAACGAGATGGCTGCCTAACAACGGAATGTAGAGCACGCCGAGAATCGTCGCGCCGGCTGAAGCAATCATCTTGTCGAACGGCGCGCCGCGCAGAGTTGCGATGACCAGAGTGACGATCGTAAGCGCGATGATTACGAACTGGACCAGCAATACACTGGCGGGATCGTTCATCAGCGAGATCGTTACCAGCGCGGCGCCGGCGACATAGCCGGTGGCTGGATCGGGTTTTAGCTGCAGCTTTTTCGCGAGCAGGTAAAACTCCCAGAGCCCCAGGACCATCGCGGCCACCGCGAGCAAAACAAAGAGCCACCATAAAGAAGCGACGAGAATTGATGCGATCAGGAAGGGTAGAACGATGACCGCCGTTAGGATTCGTTTCATTCTTTTCGGAATAGGTCCTATTGGACCTATAGGACCTATGACGATCTCACGAGCTTCAAACCACCAAATCTCCTGTCGCGGCGCTGGTAGTCGACCACAGCTTCGAGCAGGTGGACGCGCCGGAAATCCGGCCACAGCGTTTCAGTGACGTAGATCTCGCTGTACGCGGTTTGCCAGAGTAGAAAATTTGAAATCCGCAGCTCGCCGCTCGTGCGCACTAGCAGATCGAGCTCGGGCAGGTTGCGCGTGTAAAGCTCGTTGGCGATGCGTTCTTCGGTGATCTCGTCTGGACGGCTGCCTTCGTCCAGGAGTCGTCTGACTGCGGCGCGCGCGGCGTCGACGATCTCAGCGCGGCCGCCGTAGTTCAGTGCCACTGTCAGGATCATGCCTTTGTTTCGCGCGGTCTGTTCGGTGGCGCGCGTGATCTCTTTGCGAACGTTTTCCGCCAGTGCTCCGATTCGGCCGATGGTTTGAAACTTGATGTTCTGGCGATCGATCTCGTCGAGCTCGATCCTGATGTAGCGACGCAGCATGCGCATCAAGGCGTCGACCTCGTAACGCGGGCGCTTCCAGTTCTCAGTCGAGAAGGCGTACAAGGTGAGCGCGGTCAGGCCCAGTCGCGCACCAGTGTCGACGGCAGCACGAACAGCTTCAACACCAGCACGGTGGCCGGCGATTCGTGGCTGGCTCCGTTGCGCGGCCCAACGGCCGTTGCCGTCCATGATGATCGCGACGTGCCGTGGTAATCGATCCCAGGCAACGGCGCCGAGCAGCGCCTCTTCTCGCGTTCCTTTTTGAATTACCCCGCTGAAGTCAGAAAGCATAAGAAATAGGACCTATAAGACCTATATGACCTATCATTAATAGCGCACGGAAAGCAACGTCAACCCGCAGGCCGGAGCTGTTACCGCTGCGGTTGGCCGCGATCCGGTTTCAAGCGCCTCGTTTATGGCATCGCGATCTAATTCACCTCGGCCCAGCGCAAGCAAAGTCCCGGCCATTGCCCTAACCATATAACGCAAAAATCCGTCAGCGCTTACACGAATCTCGATTAATGAGCCGCGCGAGCGTTCGTCCGCGCGCTCGCATATCTCCACGAGCGTAGTAGTCCGAACGCGATCTTCAACGTCCGACTGCGCCGCTGAGAATGCCGTCCAATCGTGCTTGCCGAGAAACAATTCCGCGCCTTGTTTCATGCGTTCGAGGTCCAATGGGCGTGCCTCTTGATGCGCGTAGCGCACCCAGAATGGCGAGATCACCGGACCATTAACGATGCGATAAACGTAAGTTTTTCCAAGTGCTGAATAGCGCGCATGGAAATCGTCGGCAACAGTCTCAACACTCAACACGCGCACGTCGCGGCCAATGTTTCCATTAATCGCTGCGCGGAGCTTTGTGGTTGAAATCTCTCGCTGAATCTCGACGCTCGCGACCTGTCCTTCAGCATGCACGCCCGCATCGGTGCGTCCCGAACCGTGCACGTTGACGCTGCGGCCCTCAATCAACGAAAGCGCCTGGGTCAACTCGCCCTGAACCGTCCTGAGATCGCCTTGAATCTGCCACCCATGAAACTCCGTGCCGTCGTACTGAAGGACTAATTTATAGTTCACCGACCCTGGCGCCTCCTTGGAGTGGGGGGGGGGGGGGGGGGGGGGGTGGGGTGGGGGGGGAGGGGGGGTGAGGAAAACCGGGGGAGCCACACCCCCCAAACAACAGGCGCCACCAAGAAG
>JAICQI010000245.1 GCA_025937955.1 Pyrinomonadaceae bacterium | reverse complement strand
TTAAGCAAGCCGGCGGTTGTAAAGGCGCCAAAGCATCTCCGGGGCAACTCTCAAGCCCAGGGACACCAGTATAAGCTTCCAACTGTGTCGAAACTTTTTTGCCTCATCAAACGACTGTCGCGCCCCGGTAAAGTCCTTCCGCAATAACCTTTCTTTACCGTTTTCAAGAGCGAGCTCTCCCAGCGTGCGGTTCATGGTGACTTCCAGCGCGGCATTTTCGCTCGCTGTCAGTACCTCTTTCGTCTTTATCGCCTCGAACACCGCCAGCGTGCGTTTGAGCTGGCTGATCGTATCTCCTGAGAGACCGCTCTCGAGAATCCGATGATGAGCCAGAACTTCAGGCTGATAAGCAAAGCGTGCTCCCGCTTTCGCCAGTCGCAGCCACAGATCAAAATCCTGACCACGCCTGAATGTCTCGTCAAAGAGTCCTACGTCGAATATCGGTTTCTTACGTGCAAGCACGGTGGAAGTCAGAACAGTGACCCTGATCGCCAGGAGATTCTCGGGCGTGACCTCGCCACGCGAAGGCTCCATTTGCATGAAAGTGCGACCCGCTAACGGCGATTCACCGGAAAGAAACGCGTCCGCGTAAACCAGATCCGCGTTGCTGCCTTTGAGAAACTCGACCTGCTTCTCCAGAAAATTTGGGAGCCACGTGTCATCGGCGTCGAGAAAGGCAACAAACTCTCCCGCCGCGGCATGAAGTCCTGTGTTGCGGGCCACGGCAGCTCCCAGGTTCTCTTGCTTGATGTAATGCAGGCTATCCGGGTACGACTTCAACTCCCGCTCGAGCTCTTCAGTATCTTCCGAGCCATCATTGATTACGATTATTTCAAAAGACCTGAAGGTTTGTGCGAAGACTGAATTGAGCGTTTCGCCAATGTACTTCGCAGCGTTATACGCCGGAATGATTACACTAACCGTCGGGGCTGTCGCGGAATGAATTCCGTCTGTTTTTACCTCAGCCTGTATCATTGTTCGCGTTGCTGAGAGCTCATTGGGCCTTTCTTGCCGTAGCCACAAAAAAGCCGTTTCGCTCAGCCTTTATCTCCTCAAAGCCCGCCTTTCGCAAGAGCCTGCTGATTCCCTTGATGGTTTGAAAAGACTCGTAGTAGTCCTTTCTAAACGGTAAATGAAATTCCCTTCCCAATAAATTCAAAACCGCGCCATTGGTAAAGACGTAAAGGCAGACCGCCGCCCGTTTGATCTTCAAGTGAGATATTGACTGCACAAGCTCCTTGAGAACTATCGAATACGGATGCAATACCAGCCACAACGTGCCGCCTCTTTTAAGTACCCGCCGAATCTCAAATAAGGTCTCACGCACGTTCATGTAAGGCAAGGCAACCCGTGAGAAAACAAAATCAAGTCGCTCTGGTTGAAACGGCAGACATTCTGCTCTGGCGCATACGAAACTAATATTCTTGTCGAGCTGCCGTCCCAAAGTAAGAGCTGATTTATCGACATCGACCCCGATGACTGTTGTGCCCGGCTCGAAGTTAGTCGCCATCAATGACTGGCCGGCGCCACAGCCAATGTCCAGAACTTTACGATGTGCTTTCGTTATCGGGGGTAGGATTCGTTGAGGGTGTCCGGCAGTTTTGGCAATGCGAAGCTCATCCAGATGATAGTTATCTAATTCCATTTGCCTCGTTCAACCTGCCCCGCCGGCCCAGATCTTTTGAGAGCCTGGGTGTGTCTGTGATGCCTCGGCTTCTCTCCAGATTGGCCAGAGCCGGTAATCTCTATATTGCGCTGGATCGCCTGACCCGCCTTCCAGGGCCGCCATTATCATATTGAAAACTTCTCGCGCACTCGCAAAGTGAATTTTAAAACGTCCGGTGGCTTCACTATGATCCAGGATCTCGTGCATGAATCGCTTCAGCTCGTCTCCCATCATTGCATCACGGTCGTACTCAAAAAACGCGTGGCAATGTAGCTTGATAAAGATCCATTCAGGCCGGCCCTGCACTCCGATGTGAGCGCTTTGCCAGCGCTCAAAGCGATCCATCTTCAAAGGGTAGTTGCTTGCAAGCGAGCCATCGTCGATGCGCGGGACAGGCAAACCATGAACTCGCCTGGTCCAATCAAAAACCAGAGGCCCATTGACTATTATCGGTAGCACCGGCTTATCACCGACTTTCAAGTCCGGACCCGATCGATGTGGCCGTGCTTCGTGGAGTGGATTTCCACACTGGTAGATGGCGTTGATCTTGGGCACCTGTGATTGGTCGGGCGCCGACGGCAAAGTAAAATCGGCATAGCAACCAGTTTCAGACAGCACCTGCATCTCTGAATCGACTCCACAGTTTCTACCGCCCGCGGAGTTAGCCAGGGCTACGTTGCCGTGAACAAAAGCGTAACGTGGTGGAGAGCTCGAATTCTCACGAGACAGACAGCGATGTTTATACGCCAGGTTGTCTCTGAACGTCTCTAACATGTACCGCGTGTTTTCGGCGTTGTCGGGACTATCGACTCCATGATGGAGATGCACTTCGACCTCACCGAACCCTTCGGACTGTAGCTCAGAAAGCAACTCAATGGACGCACTGTCGTATTGTTCGGCCGGGAAAAAGTAGGTGTGACGATAGGGAGTGCCGTCATGATCCCGAATTGAACCGCCGGTGCTGGTGGCCAGCCGGCACCAGCGCTCAACGGGACGAAATGCCTGGTCCCCAACTCCGGGCTCGAAATGATCTGCAATCACAAAGATGATGTGAGTGAGGCCCTCTCGCTGTCCACCACTGAAAACGAGGTTGCGCACTCGCCACAACGGATATCTGACTAACCACGGAAAAGACCACTTCAACTTATGTAAAAGGTCCGCTTCTGAACCCGGCATGCTTGTTTCCCCCTGGACTAATTGAGGTGCTTCTATAAGACCTTGACTGCGAAGGATAAATAAGAGGCCCGTAATGATAATTCAACAAGCGCAGTAAATCGAGCTAAACCTTACGTCTTAGCCATACTTCAATCGGTAATAAACCAGCTTTACTAACTCGCCACCTACAATACGCCACCCTTCGACCTGCAACCACCAAAAAGCCGGCGACGGCGTTTGCGATCCCGGCGGCACCGGATCAAGCCCGACAACCGTTTCCGTCCCTGCGAAAGTCTGATGCAACCTGCGCAGCGCTCGTCTTGAATGATATGCCGAAGTAACCACTAAAAGAGATCGCAATCGCTGCGCGCTTGCATAATCTTTTATAACGAGCACTTCGTCGTGAGTGCCCGAAGGCATGCCAGGAATAATCCTGATCTTCTCGACAGGAACACCTTGCTTGATCAATTCGTCTGTCGCGCGCTCGACAAAGTACGGATTCCGCTGCACGGCACTGGACCATCCGCCCTGAGTGTGATCGTCAGTCAGCAGCACCAGCGGCGCTCGCCGCTGCCGGTATAACTCCGCGGCTTTGTGCGTGCGTTCGACGTAAGTACTCGAACCGCTCAGTACGACTATCGCATCCGCGGAATCGAGCGGCGCACTCACAATCAACGCGCGCGCCGCAACCCACGCGAGAATTCCCCAAACGACAATAAACACCAACACCCATTTCAGTAATCTGCGCAATCTTTTTGTGCCTTCTGTGCCTCTTTGCGGCTCAAGACCACCTTGATCTTCTGACCAGACAGTCGACCACTGTCAGATCGCCGGCCATACTGATCGTGTGCGTTGCCACCAACTTCCGGTTCCAGTTAGGAAGAATGCTCGAAACCTGTTCTTCGCGAAATCCCTGCTGGTCCAGTTGAGTCACGCGGTTGATCGAGATTGCATAGCCGTATCGTCCGGAAGAGTTCTGCGCCGGTCGATATAGCTCTCCGTTCCAATTGAACAAGCCCCCGGCGGGACGAGATCCTTTCACATCTGACTTCACCGGATTACGCGGGTGCGGCGTCCATGGTCCAAGCGGGCTCGGGGCCGAGAACAGATACAGCTCGTCCGGGATGCTTTGTTCCGCTATCGAAGCAAACATCCACCACGTGCCATCCACTTCAGCCAGCGTCGCATCCGTCGCACGTACGCCGGTCATTAAAACTTTCTCGAGTTTCCATTCAAACGGGAACGCCGTGCTGCGATACAACTCGATCGTTTTATTTGCAGCAGTCTCGGGGACCATGTAGTAGTCGCCATTCCACTCAAACACGAACGGGTAAGATAGATGGTAGTCGCGTTCAAGCACCGTGGTTGGACCACTCACGACACCTTTCCGATCGAGCTCGATGAGCGAGATATGACCTTTTCCGGTACTGTTTAGATACTCTTCGATAAAGACGTAATAACGATCGCCGTCTTTGATCGCGCACGGATCGGCCCAGAAGCGATCTTTCGGAGGCGTCAGATTCTTGAAGCGATACAGCGTGTTGTTTGTATCGCCGGGGCCGGTTCGGAAGCGGTATGCGAGTGACCACTGCTCGGTGTTCAGCGCGTGCTGAAAATGGCTGGTGACGTACTTCGTTACCAGGCGCGACAGCCTCGGGATCATCTCCGCATTCGTCGGCATGCGAAATAAGCGGTTGGAGTATGGGCGATAGAGTTGGTTCTCCGGCGTGCAAACCTGGGCGCCGGTGGCAAGGTCTTTTAATTTGCGAAGAACGAAGGACGACGATTTCCAGTACAGGTTGTTGCGGTTTAATTTAACGGAGAACCGATCGGCTGTCGGCGACCATGAACGATAGATAACGCGACCGTTGTCGAGGTCTTCGGTGAGGATCTGAAGCACGGAACCGGTTACCGGTATGCCGTCCATCACTTCCCAGAACCCGGCCGGTCCACCGCGGTTTACGAGGTTGTCTCCGTGATGAAACGACCAGACGCCGTGGCGAGCGATCTTGAGTGCTTCACCTTTCAGGATGCGAAACCCGAAACACAAAGCTACATCGAGATCGTAGCCGCGAATCTGTTTTAGAGCGTCTTCGGGGAACCAGTCGGAGTAGGCTTTCATTTCCGGCTGGACTTCGATGACAGGGCAATCGGCGAGCAAAGGCTTGATATCGGCTGGTGCGAACGCGTCGGGCTGAAGTTTGACCCTGCGCTCGTCAATCTTTCCGTAGAGCGTGTAAAGCAGATAGTTTCGATTGCGCCAGTAGCTCTTCAGTCTTCCTTGTGACGGGTGGCTTTGTGCTGTGTTCTTGATGACGACTGCAACTTCGGCAAAACCCGACGCCTGGATCTCTTCAATGACTTTGTAGTTCCAGCTACGCTGCTCAAACGAATCGATGAGCAACCCGATTCGCAGCGGCGGACGCGTAGTTGAAGAAACATTGTTCACGTTGTATCCCTGAATTTGAGCCACGGATTTTCACGGATTTCATACACAGATTAGAGCAAATCTGTATATGAAATCCGTGAAAGTCCGTGGCTCAAATGTCACCAACAAATGCCTTGATAGTTATCATTCGAGGTGCGGCCATCAAAGAGACGGACGAGATCGACGAGCTGCTGGTCTTTTCGCAGCCGCTCGGCTACGCCACGAAACTCCTCTGCTTGATTGCCGATAATCACGATGTCCGAAGCACTCAAAACACCATCGATCGTGTCTCTCATCAATTTCGAAATATGGGGTATCTCGCGTTCGATGTATTCCTTGTTGGCGCCCACGAGCCTCGCGAGCGAAACGTCGCGGTCGTAAATCGTCAGCTCGAATCCTTTGCCAATCAGAGTTTCGATGAGCGTCACCATGGGTGATTCGCGGAGATCGTCAGTTCCCGCTTTGAAACTGAATCCGAGTACGCCGACTCGTTTCTTGCCGCTCCGCACGACCATCTCCACCGCCCGCTCAATCTGCAATCGATTACTCGGCAGGATGGACGAAAGCACGGGCACTTCGACGTCGAGCTCTTTCGCTTTGTAGTTGATGGCGCGCAGATCCTTCGGCAGACAAGAGCCGCCAAACGCGAACCCTGGCTTCAGATAGTAAGGCGAGAGATTCAGTTTCGTGTCCTGGCAGAACACGTGCATCACTTCATGACTGTCGATCTCCAGAGCCTTGCAGATGTTTCCGATTTCATTTGCAAAGCTCACCTTGAGCGCGTGGAAGCAATTGCAAACATACTTCACCATCTCCGCTGTTTTCAGCGACGTTACAAACACCGGCGCATTGATGTTTGCGTAAAGGCTGCGCACAGCGGCAACGGTGTCTTCATCATCGGCGCCGATGAGTGTGAACGGCGGAGAGTGGTAATCCTTCAGTGACGATCCTTCGCGCAGAAACTCCGGATTGATGCAGATACCAAAATCGGTGCCGGCTTTCTTTCCGGATGTTTCTTCGAGTGCAGGTACGACGGTGTTCTGTATCGTGCCCGGCAGCATCGTGCTGCGAATCACAACGACGTGGCGCGAGGCTTTTGTCTTGAGGGCCGATCCGATCTCACGACAAACCTGCTCGACGTGACGCAGGTGCAAGCTTCCGTTTTGATTGCTGGGCGTGCCCACGCACACGAGCGACAGATCTGAATCGCGGATCGCCCGTTCAGAATCGGTCGTCGCGGTCAGTCGCTTTGCTTTGACGACTTTTGCGATCAGTTCGTTAATGCCGTCTTCAACGATCGGACTGCGGCCGTCGTTAATGATCTCGACTTTGGTTGGGTTAACGTCAACACCGATAACTTCATTGCCCGCGTCAGCCAAACAAGCCGCGGACACGCAACCAACATAACCCAAACCAAAAACGCTAAGTTTCACTGAATACCTTCTCCTGATCTGTGTTCATCCCTGTAAATCTGTGGCTCAAAGACATGGCGCGTTCGCAAATGGCCGCAAAGCTGTCAGCCACCCTATCCCAACCGAATTGCTCTCTCACTTTCGCAGCCGCCCGTTTCCCAATTTCAGTGGCCCGATCTTCCTGTTGCAGCAAACCAACTACTGCATCCGCGAACGTTTCGGGAGTGTCGGCAAGGAGAATCTCTTCTCCATTGGCAACAGGCAAACCTTCCGCGCCGATCGACGTGGAAACGATAGGCTTCTCCATCGCCATCGCCTCATAGATCTTGAGCCGCGTTCCACCGCCGATCCGCAGCGGCACAATGTAAACCGCGGCTTCGTCCATGTACGGTCTCACATCGTCGACGCGTCCTGTAACTACTACCGACGAATCGCGCTTACTCAACTCAACCAACCCGGGAAACGGATCACGTCCAACAACCGTGAGCGTAACTCCAGGCACTGCCTGCTTGATGCGCGGCAGGATCTGCTCCGTGAAGTAACGGATGGCGTCTTCGTTTGGAAGCCAATCCATCGAACCGGTGAATACGAGGTTCGCTGGTTTACGCTTCGTCTCACCGCTTGGCCGGAAGAACGCTGTGTCCACACCGGTCGGCACATCGTAAATCGCTTCGACGCCATACTCCTGCTGCATCTGCTCTCGATCTTCACGCGACACAGCCACCACACAATCAAACTGCGGGCACATCTTAGCTTCGAACGCCCACATCTTTCGCCACTGGCGATAAAGGTAAGTCTTCTTCGCCGCATTCTTTTGCACTTCGTAATGACGCTTCCAGATCATTGCTTCAACGTTGTGCTGAAACAAAACTGAAGGGCACGCAACTCGCGGTGGAACATTCACAGCGGGCGCGAGAAAGTCACACACCAGCACATCGAAGTTCGCGCCGGCTACTCGCTTTGCAATCTCGCGTCGCATCCCGGGTGATTCGTACTTCTTGATTGCATAAGGGAGCGATGAAGCGAGATTGAACATTAGATCGACGTAAAAGCCGGTCGTAAACTTCTCGCGTCTCGGGTGGGGAATGGTTACGAGCTCGTGGCAGTACTCGCTCGCGAGCGCGGGCGCGTCTGTGGCCGCGGTACCATCGTCGAGCGTCAGGTAGGTGACGTGGCAGTTACGTTTCAGCTCTTTGAGCATGTTGTAACTGCGAATCTTCCCGCCCTTGTCGACCGGATGAAGGAGTTCAGTTTTAAGCCAGAGAATGTGCACTAAAAGATCTTTACTTGGTTCTTTGTAGGG
>JAICQI010000935.1 GCA_025937955.1 Pyrinomonadaceae bacterium | reverse complement strand
GCTAATCCAAAATCCAAAACTTGTCTTGAGTGAAAATGAAGGATCTCGATTCACTTGATCACTTTGTCCGCCCTCGCCAACAGGTTCGGTGGAATCGGTAGTCCTATCTGTCTTGCCGTCTTCAGATTTATTACAAGCTCGAACTTTGTCGGTTGTTCCACGGGCAAATCGCCAGCGTTAGCTCCCTTCAAGATTCTGTCGACGTAGATGGCCACGCGCCGATAGCTGTCGGTGAGGTCCGGTCCATAGTATATGAGGCCTCCTGTCTGTACAGCTGTTGTGGTCGTGAACATGGAGGGTAGTCGGGTTCTTAGTGCGAAATCCACAATTCGTTTTTCATTGTCACGCATTACGGGGCCACCAGGAACGTGAAGCCCATCGGGGCGCTGTTTGCTTATCGAAGCAAAAACCCGGTCAAAGTCGTCGCCGCCTCGCACCTCCCGAGGTTGAATGGTTATGACTAGAGCATGCGCCGCCGCCTTGGCCGATTTCAGCTCAAGTTCATGCGTTCGATTTTCCACTACATAAGGAGCCGCGACTCTCACAATCTTCGGAGCGGCTTCTTTGAGCAGCTCCAAGCGCTTACCGCCTAGTTGTACGAGTAGATTGGTAACGCCTGTGATATTCCCGGCGGGCTGAGCAAGGCTTTCGACGAAACCTGCTTCGACAGGATCAGACCCCTGGCCTCCCAAAACGAGGGGAATAGCAGTCGTTGCATTCTTGGCCGCCCTGATCACCGCATTCCCGCCCGAGACGATGATGACAGCAACGTTGAGACGCACCAGGTCCGAGGCAAGCGTGGGGAGTTGATCCATCTTCCCTACTGCATAGCGATACTCTGTTACGATGTTCTGTCCTTCGATGTAGCCGAGCTGTCGCAGAGACGCGGCAATTCCGTGAGAACGATCTAAGTCACGAGTCGGGTCCGTACTCGATAAATAACCTAAGCGATAAGGAAGTGTCTTTGGCTGCTGCGCCTCAGCAAATTTCACCGCAACGACAAGGAGCAGCCAAGCTAGTATTCCGTTGATCGATCTCGTCACTTGATCACTCTATCCGCTCGCGCCAATACATTCGGCGGAACCGACAAGCCAATGAGCTTCGCAGTACTTAAGTTTATTGCCAGCTCGAATTTTGTCGGTTGTTCAACCGGCAGATCGCCGGGCTTAGCCCCTTTTAAAATCTTGTCGACATAAATAGCGACGCGCCTGAACACCTCAAGATCATCCGTCGAATACGACATCACGCATCCGGCATCTACGTACTGGCGGGCTTCGCACATCGAGGGCAGTCGATTCTTTATGGCCAGATCTGAAATTTGCCTCATATGCGGCCCGAGCACCGCATGACTCACCGTAATTAGCGCCTGTGCTTTTCTCTGAATCGCTTCTCGAATTGCGCCTGCCAAGTCAGGATTCGGACGGGTCACCTGCAGCGATTGGAGCTGTATCTTCAACGCTTCGGCAGGAGGCTCGTAGCTTTGGAACGCGGTTCCTATACCTAGTGCAGTCGGGCGGACCCAAAGAACGCCAACGCGCGAAATCGATGGGATGATCTCCTTGAGTAACTCCAACCTTTTTCCACTCAGGTCGCGAGTGAGCCGGGCAATGCCGGTGACGTTTCCGCTGGGACGCGCCAGGTCGTCAACTAAGCCGGTGGCGACCGGATCTTGATTTGTCACCATAACAATCGGGACGTTCTTAGTGGCCTGCTTGGCAGCACGGACTGAGGTTGGATCTACGGCTATGAGAATATCGACCCTCAGTTGCAGAAGTTCCTTAACGAGATCGGTAGGCTCGAATTTTCCAACGGAGTGGCGGGACTCGATCACGATGTTTTTTCCTTCAACGTACCCGAGATCTCGCAGCCCTTCCTGGAATGCTTTCAACTGCCGCGGTATAGGCGCTCCGGCGCTTGGCAAATAACCGATCCGTGGAATTCTCTCCAGTTGTTGCGCCTGAACGGGAAGGCAAATCGTCAAGAGCAAACCGCTCAATGCAAGGTAAAATATCCTGTGCGTTCTTGTTCGAATCCAAAACATAAAATCAAAAATGGGATCATTTGATC
>JAICQI010000771.1 GCA_025937955.1 Pyrinomonadaceae bacterium | reverse complement strand
CTGATCGTGTTGCGCACGTTCTCGAAGGCGATGGCTTTTGCTGCATTGCGTGTCGGTTATCTACTGGCGGCTCCGGAGCTGGTGCGCGAGATTGGAAAAGCACTGTTGCCCTACAACTTGAATGCGTTCTCGCAAATTGGCGCGGAAATCGCGATGGACAACTACGAGCGTGAGCTGGGGCCGTTGGTGAAACAGATCATAGCCGAACGCGCTCGAGTCCTTGCGGCGTTGTCTGGAATAGATGGCCTCAACCCGGTACCGTCTCAGGCAAATTTCATGATCGTAAAATCAGCCACGGATCCAAAAAAGATTTTTACGGATTTGTTGAAGCACGACATTTTGATCCGTGACGTAACTGGTTATCCGATGTTGGGTGAATATTTCCGGTTCAGTGTGGGTACACCGGATGAGAACGATCGATTGTTGAAAGCAATCCGTGAAATCTGTGACTAAAACAAACTCTCAATCCCGAATCGCAAACGTGCAGCGCAAGACGAAAGAGACCGACGTGCGCGTCGAGCTCAATCTCGACGGCAGCGGGCAATCAAGCGTCTCGATCGGCCTTCCGTTTCTTGAACACATGCTCGAGCTCTTCGCGAAACACGGTTTGTTCGATCTGCAAGTCACTTGCAAGGGCGACCTCGAGATCGACGATCACCATTCAGTTGAAGACATCGCGATCACATTGGGCCAGGCGCTGGTCCAGGCGCTCGGCGACAAGGCGGGAATAAATCGTTACGGTGAAGCGGTGGTGCCGATGGACGAAGCGTTGTGCCGGTCAGTGATCGATCTTTCAGGGCGGTTCTTTCTGGTTTACGAAGTTCCCACGCGCCGCCACCTGATTGGAAATTTCTCCGTCGAGCTTGCCGAGCACTTCTGGCGCTCGTTTGCGGAGACGGCGAAGTTCAATCTTCATATCGATTGTTTGCGTGGCCGCAACACGCATCACATTCTCGAGGGAACATTCAAGGCGTCGGCGCGCGCGTTGCGCCAGGCGGTGGAACGAAACAGCCGCATCACCGGGATTCCGAGCACGAAGGGATCGTTGTGACAGTTGCGATTATCGATTATGGCGTTGGGAATCTCCGCTCGGTTGAAAAAGCGTTTGCGGCGACCGGTTGCGACGCGATTATCAGCGGCGATGAAAGCGTGCTGCGTGAGGCGCAGAAGCTGGTGTTGCCTGGTGTCGGCGCGTTCGCCGCGTGCATGAAGGCGCTGGAAAGGCGTGGTTTTGATGGGCTGGTGTGTAAACGAGCGCGCGAGGGAACGCCGTTGCTCGGAGTTTGTGTTGGCATGCAGTTGTTGTTTGACGAGTCGGATGAGTTTGGATCGACGCCGGGCTTGGGATTGTTACGCGGCAGCGTGCGACGGTTTGGAAATGAGTTGGTAGTGCCGCAGGTTGGTTGGAACCGGATTCATCAGCGGCGGGCGCATGCGCTGTTTGAGGGAATTGAAGATAGGGCGTTCTGTTACTTCGTGCATTCATTTTATTGCCAGCCACATGACGAGACCGTGATAGCGGGAGAGACTGATTATGGCGGGCGATACGCGTCCGTCGTGGCGCAGGGAAATATTTGCGGCGTGCAGTTTCATCCGGAGAAGAGCCAGGATGTAGGGCTGCGAATGTTGAGAAACTTTGCGGCTAAAAAGAAATGTTAGCTAAGCGAATCATACCTTGTCTCGATGTTGATAATGGCCGCGTGGTTAAGGGGATTCGGTTTGTTTCGTTGACCGATGCGGGAGATCCGGTGGCGCAGGCGAAGCGCTATGATCTCGAAGGTGCTGATGAATTGACTTTCCTCGACATCACCGCCTCGTCGGATCGCCGTGAGATTGTCGCGGAACTGGTGCGGCGTGTTGCGGATGAGGTATTCATTCCTTTTACAGTCGGCGGCGGCTTGCGTTCGGTGGAAGACATCCGCTCGATCCTGCGCGCCGGGGCCGACAAGATCACGCTCAACACCGCAGCGGTTGAAGACCCTGAGCTGATTAAGGCTTGTGCGGAGACTTTTGGAAGCCAGTGTGTGGTGGTTGCGATTGACGCGCGACGTTGTGAGACAGCTGGTTGGGAGGTTTACACGCATGGCGGTCGGAGGCCTACGGGACGCGATGCGATTGAATGGGCGGTGCAGGCGGAGAGTCTCGGCGCCGGTGAGATTTTGCTGACGAGCATGGATTGCGACGGCACGCGCAACGGTTACGATATCGAATTGACGCGCGCGGTTTCGAGCGCGGTGCGAATTCCGGTGATTGCTTCGGGTGGGGCAGGTAAAGTCGAGCATTTCTACGACGCGCTCACTGCCGGTGGTGCGAGTGCTGTTCTGGCTGCGTCACTCTTTCATTTTGGGGAGTTATCAATAGGTGAATTAAAGACTTATCTCCGAGGTCGAGGATTAGAGGTGAGATGAACCTCGATATCAAGAGTCTCAAGTTTGACGAGCGCGGTTTGATCCCCGCGATCGTCCAGGACGCGCGCACGCGCGAGGTGTTGACGCTTGCCTACATGAACGCGGAGAGTCTCGCTCGCACGATCGAAACGGGCCAGACTTGGTTTTGGTCGCGCTCACGGAATGCCCTGTGGCACAAGGGTGAGACCTCGGGAAACACGCAGAGTGTAGTCAACCTCGCCTGCGACTGCGACAACGATGCGATCGTAGTTTTAGTCGAGCCTGCTGGTCCGGCGTGTCACACCGGCGCCAGATCGTGTTTTGATTTACAGACGGAGGACGACGATCTCGGTGTCCTGCTCGCGACGCTTTACGAGTTGATCGAGAGCCGTGAGCGCGATCGACCGGAAGGCTCGTATACTACGTATCTCTTCAACCACGGCCTCGACAAGATACTCAAGAAGGTCGGCGAGGAATCCGCGGAGACGATCATCGCGGCAAAGAATGAGGACGTTGCGCGGCTGACTTCGGAGGTGGCGGATCTTGTCTATCATCTGCTCGTGTTACTGGTCGCGCGCGGAGTCAGTCTCAACGAGGTTCGCGAGGAGTTAGAGCAGCGAAGGAAGGCGAAAGTGCTTGAGAGCAAGTGAAAGCGAACTGAAAGAACTACTCGAATTCTCCGTGACGCTGGCAGGCGGCGCGGGTGACATTACGCTTGACTACTTTCGCAAGCAGCCGGAGACGAGCACAAAATCCG
>JAICQI010000157.1 GCA_025937955.1 Pyrinomonadaceae bacterium | reverse complement strand
CCAGATCGAAACCCCAGTTCGTTGTGTTGATTGTGGACCCGTTAAATTCATCGGACCAAACCAAAGTAGAAAAGCCCGGAGGCGCTCCTGCCGGAGGCTGTGCGCCAACCGCGCCCCACGTAAACTGCTCCCAGGTATTTGCAACCGTCCGGTCGCACACGAGAGGGCCAAATGAAGCGCGGGCGAGATCAGCCGAGACAAAGCGGTTGGTCGCTCTTCCTCTGAGAGTGAAGGCGCCGCCTGTAATGTCTGACCAGGTAAACTGTTCCCACGTTCCGATGGTCGCTCGATCGGCGACAAGTGGAGCCCACGTTCCACGTGCCTGATCCGCGGATACAAACAAACCTGTTCCGATTGATCTGAACGCAATGAAACCGCCGCCCGCGTCAACCACCTGAAACTGCTCCCAGGCAGCGGTCGACGTACGGTCCGCAACCAGCGGCGCCCACGTTCCGCGGTTCTGATCCGCCGACACAAAAAGTCCGTTTGCAGAAGCACGTATCCAGATGGTCTGGCCCACAGGCGCAGCGGCCTGTGCGGTGAGTGTCAATAACAATGTGGTCAATACAAGAAACAAGATCTTCTTCATGAGTATCTCCTCCCCTGTTGAATGGGACGCTAATTTGGTTGTAGGGGAATGTGGTCCAGGTCGACGTGCTGAGCGTCACGTGAGAACCCAACGGGAGGTCTAAATCCTGTTGCGAATAATACCACGAAACATTTTAGCCGCCGATGACGCCGATAAAAATCCGGATTTTATCCGCGTCATCCGCGGCTAAGACGGGCTCGCCGAATGCGTTCTTCCGCAAGACGATTCGCCGCTTCATTCGTGGTGATTCCTTGCGCGTTCGCATTCTCAACGATCGTCAAAACCGAATCGTAAATCTGGTCTACTTTCTCTAATGACCGCGCCGGCTCCCAACCAAGCAGCTCCGTGCAACCGTTGAAGACGCCGCCCGCATTCGCAACATAATCCGGAACGTACAGAATGTCTCTGTCTTTGAGCATCTCTCCATGTCGCTCATCGAGGAGTTGATTGTTAGCTGCGCCTGCGACGATTTGGATCTTGAGCTCGGAAATCGTTTGATCGTTGATTACACCACCCAGCGCACAGGGAGAAAAAATCTCGGCACGCACGCCGAAGATCTCGCCCGGTGAGACTGTTTCGACACCAAACTCGTTTACAACGCGGGCCAGATTTTCATCGTTAACATCGGCGGCAACCACTTTCGCGCCGGCTTCGTGCAGCATTTTCACTAAATGGTATCCGACATGGCCGCAGCCCTGGACCGCAACTGTCAATCCCGAAAGTTCATTTGTATTCCAACGGAATTTTGTTGCCGCCTGAATCGCGCGAAACACTCCACGCGCGGTATACGGTGAGGGATCACCGGAGCGCCCGAGTAGTCCAGCAACGTGACGAGTTTCCTGGCGCACAATCTCCATGTCTGCCGGGCTCGTTCCGACATCTTCGGCAGTGATGTAAAGTCCGCCGAGCGAATCCACGAATCGACCGTGCGCATGGAACAGGGCTTCGCGGTTCGGCGTTCTGTTGTCGCCAATGATGATCGATTTACCGCCACCGAGTGGCAGTCCCGGCAAGGCGTTTTTGTAAGTCATCCCGCGCGAGAGGCGCAGGACATCCGTGAGTGCTTCGTCTTCGCTCGCATAATTCCAGAAGCGTGTGCCGCCGAAGGCAGGACCAAGCACAGTGCTGTGAATCGCGATGAAACCGCGATAGCCGCTCTTTGAATCGCGCCCGTAGAGAACCTTTTCGTGTTCGGTGTTGGTGGTCTTCTCGATAATTTCCATGGTTTTGTTGTTTTTACCCAGTACGCTGATGCGGTGAATGTTGTTGCAAGGCCGCTGATTTGAAAGCAAGAATCGGAGTGTTCTGCATCAGGCGAGCCGCTATATTATTCTACAATGATACGAATCGAGGCGATAACGTGGGACGAGGTTTACCGGGATCTTGATGCGGAAGGTTATGCGATCATCAGGGGTGTTCTAACCTCGGAGGAATGCGATGAGATCCGCGGTCTCTACGAGAAGAAAATCTTTCGCAGCAACGTGGTGATGGAACGCCATGGGTTCGGACGTGGAGAGTATCGCTACTTTAGTTATCCACTGCCTGAGCTAATTGCGACTCTGCGCACGTCGGTGTATCCGCATCTTGTTCCGATTGCCAATCGTTGGAACGAGGCGATGGGAATCAACGTTCGGTACCCAACCGAGCACGCCGAGTTCATTGACCGCTGTCATCGAGCGGGCCAGGACAAACCAACACCACTGCTCCTCAAGTACGGAGCTGATGATTACAACTGTTTGCACCAGGACCTGTACGGTGAACATGTTTTCCCGCTCCAGCTCGCGATCCTGTTGTCAGAGCCGGATAGAGATTTTACCGGCGGCGAATTTGTGTTGACGGAACAGAGGCCGCGCATGCAATCGCGGCCCATGGTGGTGCCATTGCTAAAGGGCGATGGCGTCGTGTTTGCAGTTCGTAATCGTCCGGTCCAGGGTAAGAAGAGTGTGTATCGCGTGAACCTCCGTCACGGCGTGAGTCGTCTCCGCTCCGGCAGCCGTCACACCCTCGGGATAATCTTCCACGACGCTCAGTAGCAACGATCGTGAACCTCCACGGGACAAGCCCGTGGCATCCAAGCAAGATTTTAAGCCCGTGTATAGCGAGGATCGTGAAGACTCCACGGGACAAGCCCGTGGCATCTCTTTTCCGATTTGTGTGAAGTAGTTTCGGTGTTCTTATTATTGTTGCTATTCTTTGACTACAATTTCAGAGACGCCGACGATGATGAGGGATATCAGTATCGCAGAAGCTTCCGACTTGCTGCGTCGGAAAGAGATCTCGCCGGTGGATCTCACAACGTCGTGTCTGGCTCGTATCGAGCAACTCAATCCAACGATTAACGCCTTTATTACTGTCATGCACGACAGCGCGTTGGCCCAGGCACGCGCAGCAGAGGGTGAAATTCGCGCCGGCAAGTGGCGCGGGCCGCTGCACGGGATTCCGATTGGCTTAAAGGATTTGATCGACACGGCCGGTGTGAAGACGACGTGTGGCAGTGCCCTGTTCAAAGATCGTGTTCCCACTGAGGATGCGGAGATCGTGCGACGGTTGAAAGACGCAGGCGCTGTACTGATCGGCAAACAAAACATGCAGGAGTTTGCTTACGGCGGCACTTCGACATCGTCGCACTTTGGCCCTGTTCATAATCCGTGGGACGTCGATCGCATCGCCGGAGGGTCTTCGGGTGGTTCGGCTGCGGCTGTTGCTACAGGCATGTGCTTAGGCGCGATTGGAACCGATACTGGCGGCTCCGTCCGCGAGCCCGCAGCGTTCTGCGGAATCGTCGGTTTAAAGCCGACCTATGGCCGCGTGAGCACGCGCGGGGTGTTTCCGCTGTCGCCATCGTTGGACCACGTCGGACCACTCTGTCGCGATGTCGTCGATACTGCGCTGTTGCTTCAAGCTATTGCTGGTTATGACAGGTTGGATACGACGAGCGTAGATTGGCCCGTTGACTCTTATGCAGAAGCGTTTATCGCGAAAACTAAACCACGCATCGGCGTCGTTCGCCGGCCGTTTTTTAACGATCTCGATCCAGAGATCGAGAATGCTATTGATGAAGCGTTGAAACAGCTTGGCAACTTATCTGCGGACGTGATCGAGATCGATCTACCGCCCACGCCAACTGCCGTGCAGGGGCCGGAAGTATATGCTGTACACGCAAAGTACTTAACCACATCAGCAGAGCTATATGGACGCTGGATCCGCGAGCGATTAAAACAGGCGGCGACGGTGGACACAGTTGCTTATGTTGAAGCTCGACAGGAACTCGATCGCGTGCGACGTTCCGTGGAAGTTGTCTTTCACAAAGTCGATTTGCTGGTTACGCCAACAACACCAGTGCCGCCGATTACAATTACAGAAGCGTTGAATATGTCGCCTGACCCGGCAGGCGAGCTCTGGCTGAGAAACACGCGGCCGTTCAATGCGTACGGCCTGCCGACAATCTCCATTCCCTGCGGCTTTACTCGCGCAGGCTTGCCGATAGGTTTGCAGCTCGCAGGTCCAAATTTCAGCGAAGCAAGCCTACTGTCGTTCGCTTATGCTTTCGAACAGTCCGCGAAGCGGACGAAGGCATAAAGCCTGGGGCGCAGTCAGCCATGCAATACGAAACTGAGCCCGCGAAGTGGGCGACAGCGCTGCCGCCCGCTCCGCGGGCTCATTTTTTGTTTTCCATCAGATCCTGGGGCTTGCGCCCCAGGCTTTATGCTGCCACCTGCTCCGCAGGTTCAGCGCAACACACCACCCAGGTCTAGAAGATGATCTTCAATCCCATCCTCGCCGTCCTGCGACCACCACTGACAAAATCGTAGTTCAGAAATCGTCCGGCGGTGGTGTTAGTCACGTCAGCGCCGGGTAGTCCGGTCGGCTGCGGATGGTTGAAGGCATTAAACGACTCGATGCGGTATTCGATCTTAATAGTCTCTCCGAGGCGGAAAACCTTGAAGAGGCTCAAGTCGAAGTTCTCGACCGGATTCGATCGTTCGGTGTTGCGCCCGAGGGTCGCCCCACCCGGTTGAATCAGACTCGTACCAGTTGCCGTCGGCACCTGAATCACGTAAACGTCGCTGGCGTTCACGCAACCCAGCGTGTCCGGGTTTCGCAATCCCGTCGCGCACGTGCCCACCGGAACCACAGTCGCACGAGTACTGTGCGGCGCAGCCGGGTTACTCACGTTCGGACGATCCGAGGTCGCTATGCCATCGCCGTTACGATCGAGACCGTTCACAATCGTGAACGGGGCACCCGACTGGAACGTGACAATGCCGTTCAGTTGCCAACCTCCAAGGAGTTTGCCAGCCCAACCATTGTTCTCGCGGAACAGTGGCAGATCCCAAACGAAGTTGGTCGTAAAACGATGCGAGCGATGGTAATCAGACACGGCCCGGTCGAGACGCAGCCCGCCCAGAAACGCCGGCACAGACGCCAGCGATGACGCCGTCTGTCCCGTCGCAAAGACCTCACTAATCTGGTCTATGTTCTTGGACCACGTATACGACATGCCGAACTGAAGTCCGCGCGAGAGACGCTTGTCGAGGTGAAATTGAGCGGAGTGATAATCCGAATTCGCACCGCTGGTACGGTAACGACGGATACCCAGGGCCGGAAAACGACGTGCGCCGGTCGCCGGGTTAACAATCGGATTCAGATCTTCGGTGACGAATAGCTTCCGGCCTGCCGATCCGACATACGACACTTCCATTATCAACCCGTAAGGTAGCTCGCGCTGAACGCCAAGGGACCAACGCTGCGTGTACGGGTTACGGATGTTGGGATTGAAAACAGAAGTTTGACTGTCGGTTGGACCAGGAGCGCGCGGCGTCGACGGAATCGCACCCGGGAAGAACGTTGTCGATCCCCTCCCCGCCGCAGCGCCAATGGTCGTGGTAGCGGTGTTGTTTGGTGAATCCGCCGCGATGTTCGACAGCAGGTTGTTGAACCAGGTGTCGTAGCTGACCTGGTAACCGCCGCGAATCACGCTCTTGCCTTCACCGAAAAGCCAGCCGAATGGTCCACTTGACACATGAGGTGAATACGCGAAGCCGATGATCGGGCCGAAGTTGTTCTTGTCGGTATTAACTTTGTTCGGCACGAGGAAGTTTGCCGGATCAAACCCGGCAAAAGCCGGAAACCTGAAAGCTTCATTTGCCGGCTGTCCGAAGTCTTCATAGCGAATGCCAAGCGTCAGCGTGAGATCACGCGTGGTCTTCCACGTGTCCTGGAAGAAGTAGCTCTTGCGCAGGAGGTTCGGCTCGTAGAACGGGATGCCGAAGTTGATGTTTGCAGTGCCGTTGGCGCCGCTGAAGTTGTCGATGAAGTTTGCAAAGCCGGTGAAGCCACCACCCGTCGCAAATGCAAACGAACCACGTTCGTTGAACGGCGGACGCTGGCGCGCGGTCTGTCGTAAAATCTCGAAGCCGGCACGGAACGTGTGCTCGTCCCAAACTTTCGTTACCGTGTCCTGGACCAGGAAGTTCTCAGCCCTGCGTCCTTGTGGCAAGTTGGTGGCAATGCCGATCGTTGAAAGGCCACCGCTGCCTGCGAAACTGATTTGCGGCAACGTGCGCGCAAGGTCTGATACGTCGCTAGCAAATGGAAACTGAAAGTCGATCAGACCATACGGCGAAACGCGTGCTTCGTTTGTGATGGTCGAATTTACGATCCAGGTGTGAGTGATCAGCAGATTACGTGATGGTCCCAGCACGTCGGTCGTAAAGCCCGGATTGACTACAAACGACGAAAGGTTCTGGATAAAGAAGTCGTTCGTATAGCGGATGCCGAGCTTGTGATTGTCGTTGATGCTGTGGTCCGTGCGAATTACCCACTGCTTGTCATCTGAAATTTGCGGAAGCCCCACGTTAGCCAAAGCCGTTTCGAGATTTCCACGAGGTACGATTGCGCCGGCGCCGTTTGGCCCTGTTCCGAGAGCGACGTTAACCGGGCTCTGCGTAGGCACGCCGCGGACGTTGCCGAGAACGGCGAGATAAAGATCGACGCGCGGGTTCGTACCGGCCGGGAAAAGCGTGCGCAGCAAATTAACGCCAGCTTGGGTCGGGACACGCGGGTTCTGCAATGTGGATGAGCGGAACTTGTCCCACTGAATGCCGAAGAAGAACCAGTTCTTGTCTTTACCCCGGGAGAAGCCTGGGCCACCTTCGCCAAAACGTGGCAGTGGCAGCGGTCCGCCGAAGGTGCCGCCGAAGATGTTGTTTGTAAAGACGGGCAGCTTCGTCAGACGCGTGATTGCCTTCTCGGTGCTGGTCAATGAGTTGAACCGCTGCGAAAGGATCAACCACTTGGCGTTCCCGTGATAATCGTTAGTGCCACTTTTCGTGACGAGGTTGAAAACGCCGCCGCCTGCTCTGCCAAACTCGGCACTAAACAGTCCGGTTTGAATAGAGACTTCGGCGATCGCGTCTTCGTTGTTGATTACATTGGCCGGGCCGGTGACGGAAATGTCGTTGTTCTCGGTTCCGTCGATCAGGTAATTGTTTCCGCGCGGGCGCTGACCATTCACGGAAAACTGCGCTGAGTTACCAAACTGCGCGCCTCCCGAAGCGGTCACGACACCCGGCAGCAATCGACCAAGGTCATACGGGTTGAGGTTAGTTGATGGAAGACTTGCTACTTGCAGCTGGTTAAAATTGCCGCCTTTAACCGGCTCACTCGTTTGCAGCATTTCACCGGCGCCGGCGCTGATCGTCACAGTGATCTGCTCCGTTCCGACTTCCATCTGCGCGTCGATTGCTGCTGTTTGGTTGGCCTGGACCATAACTCTGCTAATCGTCGTAGTCTTAAAGCCGGTGGCTTTCAAGATTACGTCGTAGGCCCCCAAATCAACCGCGTCAAAGCGATAGATTCCGGAGTCGTTTGTTCTTGTTGTTCTAACTTCGTTGGTGGCTAATTTTTTGAGTTCGACATCAGCTCCACTGATGACAGCACCTGTCTGATCGGTAACAGTGCCGGCGACAGCTCCGCGGCTCGTTTGTGCCAAACTGGAGCCAACACATGTTGTGAGTAGAAAGAATGCCCCAAAAGCGAGCAGAATGGATCTTGCCATTTTTTCCATTTGGGCTCCTCCGAGTTGTATTTGGTGTCGGCTTAAGCCCCACGACGACTCAAGCCCGGCAGGTGGACGGATTATATACGGAAATTTGGATTTAAAGCACGAGGAAATGGCATAAAACAAGAAAACATCAAACTAATGACAGATAACGAGACCGGCGAGCGTGGTAGTCTTAACCTACGAACAAGGGGGATTTTCATGAAATCACAAATAGCTGCCGGCATTCTTCTTCTCGCATTCATCACACCGGCTTACAACCAAACGACGAACACGCCTGCGCCTGATGTAGTCTCATCCAGCGCCGGAAACATCCGGCTCGAGCGACTCGCAACACTCGAGTTTCCATGGGGAATGGCTTTACTGCCGGATGGGAGGTTGCTCGTTACGGAGAAGCCGGGGCGTTTGCGCATCTGGGCGAACGGCAAAATGTCAGAACCGGTACAAGGAGTGCCGAAAGTAGTTTACCGCGGCACGCCGTCGGACCAGGGTGGCCTGCTGGACGTCGAGATCGATCCCGATTTCGCGCGCAACGGTTTCGTCTATCTCTCCTATGTAGAAGCTGCCGACCCACAGCCGGCGGACGCCCGCGAGACCGACGACCCGCGCTTCGGAGGTTATCTCGACATGTCGGACACGATCGTCAGGGGTGGCGCCGTTGCGCGCGGAAAACTCGATGGCAATCAGTTACGCGACGTCCAGGTGATCTGGCGTCAGGTGCCGAAGACTGTGGGCCGTGGTCACTTCGGCAATCGTATTGTCTTTGCGAAAGATGGAAAACTGTTCATAACGTCGGGCGAAAGAATGCGTTTCGATCCGGCGCAGAGTCTCGCGTCGAATCTCGGGAAAGTCGTGCGCATCAACAGCGACGGCTCGATACCGACCGACAATCCATTCGTCGGTAAAACGGATGCGCTCGGAGATATCTGGAGCTACGGTCATCGCAACATGCTCTCAGCCGCGATCGACCCTACTTCCGGCCAGCTTTGGGTAGTGGAAATGGGACCACTCGGAGGCGATGAGCTCAATTTGATCGAGCGCGGGAAGAACTATGGCTGGCCCGTCGTCAGTAACGGTGATAACTACAACAGCTCACCGATCCCCGACCACCCATCACACAAAGACTTCCAGGGTCCAGTTCGTTCATGGAGTCCTGTGATCTCGCCATCGGGCGCGTTCTTCTACACAGGATCACTGTTTCCGGGATGGCGTGGCAGCCTGCTAGCTGGTGGCCTTTCGTCACAAGCGCTGGTCCGTCTCACTGTTGATGGTGGCAAGGTAAACGTCGAAGAGCGAATTGACATGAAGAGACGCATACGCGATCTGATCCAGGCGCCCGATGGCGCGATCCTCGTGATCGTCGACGATAAAAGTGGCGACCTGCTACGTTTGACTCCGTCAGGAGCGCGCGCTAATTGAGGCTTTCTTCATGAGATCATAGAGCTTCCTCGTGGTGTTGAGGTTTCTGACAGTCATGTCCTGGTAGATCTTCCGGCTCGAGAGTTTTACAAACTTCGATCGGGTCGCTTCGCTTGCTTGTAAGGACCATAAGAGAGTGCCGGGGCGATAGAGCACCTCTTCGATGTCGCTGTTGATCGGTAGTTCGGCCAGAACCTTCTCGGAATCAATTGCGTGACGGAGAAAGACCACGTTGTATCGCAAACCGCTGTCGCCATCCCAATTATGAGGCAGGGCATTTATTAATTTCTCCATCTCGGACAGCGAGCGCACCACCACTTTGGAACCGAGCTGATACTCGCTGGATAGCATTTGCTCGATCTTTCTTTCCAGCTTGCGTGGATCGGTTTCCGTTGACTGAAAAATGATATTCCCGCTGTTGATGTAAGTGGAGACGTCAGTGAAGCCGATTGTCTCGAAGCTCTCTTTGAGCGACTTCATGCTGATCATGTTATTGCCGCCGACATTGACGCCACGCAGCAGCGCAACAAAAACCGTGGGACGCGATTTCGATCCTTTCATCAACGTGAATTTGACCCCACTTTGGAGTGCGGCGGCTTGACGCCGCTTTGTTATCGATCACTGTTGATCAAGACCAACGCGGCGTCAAGCCGCCGCACTCCAAAGAGGCGCCCAATATCATTGGCTGTCAACACTTCGAGGCTATAACTCCAGGACCCTCACACGCATGGCCCAGCGAT
>JAICQI010000085.1 GCA_025937955.1 Pyrinomonadaceae bacterium | reverse complement strand
TGCCAGGGTCAGCAAGGTCATCAGCGACCGGATACCGCTACAGGCTTCAACCACCTCGAGCTTCTTGGTGTCGAAAGAGTTGAGCGGTTTCAGCTCGATGATGTTTCCCTGCCGCAGCACGGGAATTCCCAGCATGCTCATGGACCAAACTGCACAGCGAGAAGCAAACAACTGTAGTGGAAACGCGATTTTGTTGAAGACGATTGCCGGGATGGGCATTGCCAGAAACAGCAGCGCGAACGGGACCAGCAGCATTTGCAGCAGCCTGAAGCCCCAAAAGTAGAGCGTAATACCGGCTAAAAGCAGGATTAGGGAGAGTCGTTGGGTGTAAAGCTCAGCCCCTGCGACGCCCGCCCACAGCGCGAACGAGGCAAACAGGA
The DNA here is from genome assembly GCA_025937955.1 of Pyrinomonadaceae bacterium. Taxonomy (GTDB): domain Bacteria; phylum Acidobacteriota; class Blastocatellia; order Pyrinomonadales; family Pyrinomonadaceae; genus PSRF01. The sequence goes on along the minus strand of JAICQI010000085.1, from coordinate 11,830 downwards.
TCGCGGCGCCGCCCCACAAAAGGGACGAATTTGCAGGCACCCGGGCAAGCTTTTCCCGCTGCGTCCAGAGGATATAGCCGATGATTATTGGGATTAAGAGGCCGTGTGAATAGTTTTCGTCGTTCCACCAGTCACGGAAAAGCTTAGCCATGACAGTGGCGTAGGCGAAGGCGATAGCGAAACCGATGGCAAGACCTTGCCACAGTTTCTTGGTGGCCGGGACACTCATTCAGTAGTTCCCCTTGATGGAATCTCGCAAGAAAAGGGCAAATTCCCTTACGAAACTCGTTAGGTGACGTTAAGACTTTTCACCCGAATAATTAAAACCCGCAAAGCTTATCTCAACTCGCCCCAAGTGACAATCACGCAGGGCCGATTTAGCCAGATCTTAAGAAAGGATTAATGCGGTATTTATTCCTTAGGAACTGGCATTGGCCGCAGATAAACGCAGATCTGCGCTGATCTGCGTTTATCTGCGGCAAAACTGCTACTTCTTCTCGGCTATGCAGAAGAGGGTGGTTTGGCTGCGCAGGTAAAGCTCGCCCGCGGCGATTACGGGGGTGGCGATGAAGACCTGATCGGTGAGAGTGTTGGTGGCGAGGATTTCAAACTTCTCACCCATCTTAACCACCACGACATCACCATCCTCAGTTGCGAGATACAACTTCCCGTTCGCACCGACAGGCGACGCTTTCAAGTTGTAACCCTTCGGTAGCCGAGTCTGGGCGTAATACGGTTCTCCAGTCGTAGCGTTGAACGCGCTGAGCATGCCGTTGTCAGTAACAACATAAAGTTTGCCTTCGTAAAGCACAGGCGAAGCGGTGTAGGGCACACCTCGCGTATGACTCCAAACAATCGCTCCCGATCCGGTTAAGTCCCCCTGCTGCCCGAGTTTGATGGCCATGAGTTTCGGATCGCGATGCCCACTCATCACGTAGACCATTCCGTTCTGGTAAACAGGAACCGGAATTACGTTGGATCCCAGACCCGCCGATTCCCAAAGCACCTTTCCAGTCTCCGGATCGTAGCTGCGAACTTTGTTAGTCGCACTTACCACGATCTCCGTGCGCCCATTATGTTCGACGGCCAGCGGGGTGCTCCACGAACTAGGCTCAGTGCGACTTGCACGCCACAACTCTTTACCGTTGCGCTTGTCGAGCGCCACCATGAACGACTCAGCTTCGTGATCGAACACGATAAAAAGACGATCGCCAAAGAGCAGCGGCGCAGTGCCCTCGCCAAACGCAAGTCGCATCTTCATCTGCACGCCGAGATCTTTTTCCCAGATGAGCTTGCCGTTGAAGTCGTACGCGTAGATGCCGCGCGAACCAAAAGAAACGTAGACGTATTTGCCGTCTGTCACCGGTGAGTTGGAAGCGAAGCTGCCGTAAGCGCGGTGGTAGCCTTCATGCGGCGTCGCCACCTTTGCTGTTCGCTGCCAGAGGATCTTGCCGGTTTTGCGATCGAGCGAGAGCACTTCGAAGCGATGTTCGACGAACGCTCCAGCACCTCCACCGGGTCCGCGGCGCTGTCCGCCTTGCGCTGGTCCAGCAGCGGGTGAAGGGGCCGGCGCAGCTTTGCCGGTGGGAATTGCTGTCGTGACGAAGATGCGATCGCCCCAGATCGCCGGCGTGGAAAAGCCACGGCCGGGAATTTCAGTCTTCCACTTGATGTTGCTCGTATCACTCCACACGGTCGGCGCATCTCCGCGCGCCATGCCGTTGAAGAATGGACCACGCCATTGAGGCCAGTGGGCCGAACTCTGCGCCTGAAGATTGAAGCAGAAGCTAAGAGTGAGAAATACAACTGCACATCCGAAGCCAGTCTTCGTCATAGGTTCTTCGTCTCTTTCTTTGTTGAAATTGCGTGTGTTGCCCCCAGATTCTAACCAAGGTAATCACGCGTTGGCTAGACTTTCGCAGACCCGTTGTGAGATAAGGTTTTCGACTTGGCGTAACAATCTGTTCACGGATGAGAACCATCGGAAATGCATCCATACTCTCGGTTTCTCTCGTGGCTCTTTTAATAGCGGGCGCGGGAATTGCGCTTGTGCAGCGAGCTCGGCGGGCCACGCCTCCTCAGAGAAACGGTTCGATTTTACGCCTCGACCGCAACGGCGATCTCCAGGACGCAATTGATCAGGCCAAGCCCGGCGACACGATTGTTCTCGAGGCGGGCGCAGCTTACACCGGTAATTTTACGCTGCCTGTGAAGTCTGGCAGTGACTTCATCACCATTCAAAGTTCGCGTGCCAGTGAGTTGCCGGAAGGCGCGCGCGTCTCCCCGTCGCAGTCAGCGTTGTTTGCGAAGGTGCAGTCCGCGACGAACGCTGAACCCGTCTTAAAAACAAAACCCGGGGCTCATCACTACAAGTTTGTGGGAATCGAGTTCTCTACCACCGACGCGAACGTAAAGGTTTTCGATCTCATCAGGCTTGGAGACTGGAAATCACAAACCAGTATTGAGTCTGTTCCACATCACTTGATAATCGACCGCAGCTATATTCACGGTTTCAACACGCAGGAAGTTCAACGTGGAATTGCGCTGAACAGTGCCGAGACCAGCATTATTAATTCATACATCTCCGAGATTCATGGTAAGGGGTATGACACCCAGGCGATCTGCGGATGGAATGGTCCGGGTCCGTTCAAGATCATCAATAACTATCTCGAGGGCGCGGGCGAGAATGTTATGTTTGGTGGCGCCCCGGCCGCAATCCCTAATCTCGTTCCTACCGACATTGAGATCCGCAACAACTACTTCTACAAGCCCTTATCCTGGTATACCAAAGATCCTTCGTACGGTGGAATTCACTGGACCGTGAAGAATCTGTTCGAATTGAAGAATGCGCGAAAAGTAATCGTCGACGGAAATATATTTGAGAACAACTGGACGGATGCGCAAGCCGGTAGAGCAATCGTCTTCACGCCACGGCCAAGTGATTCAGGGTCCGCTGCGTTGATCGAAGACGTCATCTTTCAGAACAACATAATCAAAAACGTAGGCTCCGGAATTCTGATACTCGGTATAGACGACCCACCTCAACCGCAGGACGTGCGTCTGAAACGAGTGCAGGTGCTAAACAATCTCTGGTTGATAGATGGCCCATCAAACGGAAGTAATGGCGCTTTCGCGACGGTGATTAAAGGAACCGAGGCAGTTACGATCGAGCACAACACTGCTTTTCAGACGGGAACCATCGTGCTCGCGGATTACGATCCTAATCAAAGGTTCATCTATCGAAACAACATCTCGCGTCATAACGAGTATGGAATCTTCGGCAGCGGTACCGGGATCGGTAAGCCGGCGCTTGCCAAATACTTCCCCGGCAGCGTCATTACTGGAAACGTGATCGTCAAAGAAGTGAATGCGCCCGACAACGCCGAGTCGCTCTATCCCGCCGGAAACTTTTTTCCCGAATCGATGCAGGCGGTTGGTTTCGTCGATTTCGCACGAGGCAATTACCGGCTCCGGCCAAACAGCCGCTTTCGTGCTGCTGGTCGCGTCGATCCCGGAGCCAACCTCGATAAGCTGCCGAAGTTAAGTTCTGACAAACAATGAACCCATCCTCAACGTCGACTATCCGTAAATCTCATCTATTAATTAGTCTCTGCATTTTGGCAATCTATTTAGCTCTAACGGTAGGCACTGCCCTCACTGAAATACCGATAACTGATGAAGGTTATTTCGCCAATCCGGCGTTCAATCTGTTAACGAAAGGCTCGTTTGGCACGACGATATTGGAAACTTTCGGAACTCCCTTCAAGGGCATGGAGCGCCGTACGTATTGGATAATGCCGCTGCAGCCGCTCACGCTGTCGATCTGGTATCGAGTGTTCGGCTTCGGTGTGTTTTCTACGCGCAGTCTCTCCATCTTTTTCGGGCTTGTAGCACTGGTCTCGTGGTTCATCATCGTGCGGTCCTTGTTCAAACGAACATCACTGGCCTTCCTTGTCGTTGCACTACTTTCCGTTGACTACATCTTCATTGTGGGCGCCGCATCCGCCCGGATGGACATGATGAGTGCGGCCCTCGGCTTTGCCGGATTTGCGACTTACTTATGGTTACGAGAGCGCTCGCTGGTATGGGCCATTCTGGTCAGTCAAAGTCTGATCATTATGAGCGGGCTTACGCACCCGATGGGTCTGCTGCCGTTTTTCGGCTTGCTCTTCCTGTCACTTTATTTCGATCGCAAGCGCATCGGGTTCAAGCATGTGCTGATCGCGTTAACACCGTACGTGATCTTTGGAGCTGCGTGGCTTTCATATGTTCTTCAGGATCGATCAAGCTTTGTCAGCCAGTTTTTCGGAAACGCGATGATGGGTAGTGAGGACAGTACCAGCAGCCGGTTCGTGGGACTGTTCTCGCCGTTCACTGGACTGAAGCTCGAACTCACCCAGCGATACGTTGGCAACTTCGGCTTTGGTCCACGCGATACGACCGCCACTCGCAGCAAGATCCTGTTTCTGGTGCTGTACGTGGTTGGGGTATTGGGAAGTCTCGCAGTGCGCGAAATTCGGCGCACAGCGAATTACAGAGTTCTGATCGGGATGACGTTGATCTACTTTGTCGGGTTGACGCTTATCGATTCTCAGAAAAAGTTCTATTACCTGATCCACATCGTCCCGTTTTACTTAACGATGTGTGCCCTGTTCATCAGCTGGTGTTGGACGCGACCCAACTTCTTCGGGAAAGCAGCTGCTTTGGCGTTGAGTGCGATTGGGCTAGTCGAGATCGCGGGGCTGGGCTACCGGATGAGACGAGATAACTACCGCAATAGTTTTCAGCCGGCCGCGACCTTTCTCAAACAGAACGTGCCTGCTCAGGCGTCAATAGTGACCAATCCCGGCGTCGCTTTCGGCCTCGGCTATCCTGAAAATGTCTTTAACGATCCGGTCTTCGGCTACAGGACTAAAAAAAGATTCGACTACATCGTCATCGATCCCGAAACTGCCGTTGGCGTCGAACAGATCAAAAATCGCGATCCGAAACTGCAAAACTACATTACCCGGCTTTTAGCCGACGAATATAGTCCAATCTATGACCACGCCAATTACACGATCTATATCCGCAAGTCTCTACCAAATCCACAGTAGCGCGTCAGTTTGAATTTGGAACAATACGCCGAAGGCGTTGGCTAATGTCAGCCCAGGGTTGGAGCGCAGCGACAACCCTGGGGATAATTAACTGAATTTTTGTTCAACCCTGAAGGGGTTCGCCCCGCAATAAACCCTTTTCAGGGTTGAAGGTCTTCTTCATACCTTATCCCAAGGTTGTCGCTGCGCTCCAACCTTGGGCTGAAATTAGCCAACGCCTTCGGCGTAATCTCAACTGACGCACTACCGAACCCACCTGCATCTCCGTCAAACTGACCGACAACTTCATCTTGACAAACAATGATTAAATTCGTTGTAATACAAGCGCTCCCCGTCGTGCGGAGGGCAGAGCTCTTTCAAGATGATTGCACCGATAAAGGCAAACCTGCCGTGAGGCAGGGACGCAAAGCCGTTGAGTCTGGGAATGAACTGACCAGATAGTCTGGTTGCCGAAGGCGATCGAAGACAACTGTTAACGATTGCTCAGTATGTATCCGAGGCTCGCGTTCCAAGCCTGACCAGGGCAATTTGTCGGTTGCAACTCCGAAAACAGCTAACCCCCCGCTGCTCACCACTCGGCTTCTTCCTTCAACCTTCATCCGTATTGGCTAATCAAAGTGTTCCTTCCCGAATCTCCGATGGATTCTGCGTGCTGGTCCACCGTGCGTTGACCCGCGCCACGGACTGACGCCTCTGTCTGACCTTCATCTCTAAACGCCGCACAAAGTTGAAGTCATATGGTCCTGTTCCAAGCGGAGGTTCCCCTATGTGTCACGGCATTCGAGTCAGTAGAACGCTACTTCGATTCTCGATCGTCTTGTTATTTGCAGTATCTTTCGTATCCACTTCCAAGGGCGCAACGATAACCGTACCAGCCGGGGGTAGCCTACAGAGTGCAATCAACTCGGCTCAGCCAGGCGACACAATCATTCTCGAAGCGGGCACCGTCTACGCAGGACCGATTGTGCTTCCCGTTAAATCGGGCACAAGCTACATCACCATTCAAAGCTCCAGGGTGGCAGAACTCCCGGCGGGTGTGCGCGTCTCGCCGGCGCAACGACCGCTAATGGCAAGCGTGCGGTCATCCGTTCCTGCCGACCCGATCCTAAAGACGGCGGCGGGTGCTCATCATTTCAAGTTCATCGGCATCGAGTTCTCAACGACCACCAGTGACGTACCCATTTACACTCTAATTGAGTTTGGACAATCGAGTTACACCAGCTTGACGCAGGTTCCACATCATCTGGTGATCGATCGTAGTTACATTCATGGTTTTCCAACTCAGGAAGTTCAGCGCGGAATAGGTCTAAATAGTGCGGATACTGACATCCTGAACTCCTGGATTTCTGACGTCCATGGCCGGGGTTATGACACCCAGGCAATATGCGGCTGGAATGGACCTGGGCCGTTTAAGATCATCAACAACTATCTAGAGGCAGCAGGCGAGAACGTTATGTTCGGTGGCGCCACTGCTCTCATTCCTAATCTTGTCCCCAGCGACATAATCGTAAGAAACAACTATTTCTTTAAGCCGCTTTCATGGTATGTCAATGATCCATCATATGCAGGGATCCGCTGGACGGTTAAGAATCTCTTCGAGCTAAAAAACGCTCGCCGGGTGGTCGTTGAAGGCAATATTTTTGAAAACAACTGGACCGACGCACAGGCTGGAAGGGCGATTGTATTCACACCACGCCCGAGTGATTCCGGGTCATGGGCAGTCGTTGAAGACGTTGAGTTTGTGAATAACATTGTCCGGAATGTCGGGTCTGGAGTGAACCTGCTGGGCCATGACGAAGCACCAGCACCAACGGACACACGCCTTCGTCGCGTGCGGGTCGCCAACAACCTGTTTGAGATCGATGGCCCACGATTCGGAAGCAACGGAGCGTTCCTAACAGTCACCAACACTACTGAGGACGTGACCATTGAACACAATACAGCGATTCAGACCGGAAGTATCATCATTGCCGACTACGATCCAAACGTCCGATTCGTTTACAGGGACAATATTTCTCGCCACAACGAGTACGGCATCTTTGGAAGTGGTAAGGGAATCGGAAATGATTCAATCAACTATTACTTCCCCAACAGTGTTATCAGCACCAATGTGATTGCAAGGGAAGTCAACGCACCGTGGAATGTTGATTTGATATACCCGGCAGGTAATTACGCTCCTCTTAACCTCGACGCTGTTGGATTTGTAGATTGGAAGAATGGCAACTATCGATTGGCCTCGTTCTCGCCGTATAAAGGCGCGGGCACCGGCGGCACTGATCCCGGTGTCAATATCGATGTGCTGACTGCGGCGTTAAACGGCACATCGTCGCCATCGCCAACTCCCACTCCGACTCCGTCACCGACGGCTACACCAACGCCGACACCAACACCAACGCCGACACCAGCAGTCCTGAGTGTCAGCATCAGCAGCCCAAAGACCAACTCGACGTTCAGCTTGGATACCAGCGTAACCGTTACATCAAGTGTGTCTAACGCCACTTGTGCTGTTACGAGTGTCGAATTTTACGCGGGCTCGCAACTCATTGGGTCCGCAACGACCCAACCTTATTCAACTTTGTGGAGCAACATGGTGGCGGGAACATACGGCCTGACAGCCAAGGCTCAGGACAACTGCGGCCATGCGGCTACCTCCAGCTCCATCACCGTCAAAATTAGTAAGGCGCTTAAGAGTGTTCGCAGCAACAGGAAGAACGCAACCCAACTCACCACCTCCGGGGCGTTTTCCATCACCACGCAGACAACTTCTGCACTCAATTCAATCGTTGCGGGTCTGGAACAGACCTACAACGACTTCGCCGCTGAACGTAGTCTGTTCAACTCTGCTGACCAGATCGAGCGTTACTTGTTTGCTGCTTTGTTCCTCGCGCGGTCCAGTGATGCGCTGGCCAAAGAAACGAAGTCGACGGCCGGAGTTATCGATCGTCTGAACAAGATCGACGCGTATTTGAGTTTCTGTGAAGACTTGATGACTAGCGACAAGATCTCGCAGCAGTCGATAAACAGCGGCCTTCAGGTCAACGCACGCGCCAATTTATCCATAACGCTGACGAGCGCGGCTCCGTTGTCAACGACAGGATTCATGGTGTCGCCAGACGCTGGTGCGAAAGTATCGACAGTGTTAACCAGCCCGTTCGGCATACAAACAGCTTCAGCTTCCAATGGTGAGCCTCAATATGAGCTCGGCGACGTTACCGTCACGGTCAATGGTCGCGCGGCTGCTCTACTGTCGGTCTCACCAACGAGAATCACCTTCACGGTGCCGAGTGGCACGTCTGGTGGCCTGGCAGACATTCTGGTTACGTCGCGCGGAGGCTACATCACCCACGGCACGGCTGCGGTAGCTGGATTGAACCCGACGATCTTCGGACAAACCGGTGACGCAAGCGGCCTGGGCACGATTCTCAACGCAGTTGGATTTCAGTCAGGAGTCTTCTCCGTAACAGGTATTAGTGTGTTCCGGCCGGATTCTCGCACTCGGTTAACGATCCTGACATCAGGTATCAGCACCGGAGCTGCGAATACCAATACTGCTAACGACGTGTTGCTGGGCAATGGTCAGACTATCGCGAATCTGGCGGAGTCGGTGGCTGTTGAGGCGCGCACGAGTGACGGCAAAGTGTATATGTTAGCAGTTGAGTTTGCGGGCGCTCAGGGTACTTTGGCGGGCCTGGACCAGGTCAACGTCGCACTCGCGCCTGAATTACGTGGCGCCGGGTCTGTGCAGCTTACTCTCGTCGTAAACGGCGTCAGGAGCAATACGATGAGAGTCATGCTGCAATGAGCTTGAAGCCGTTCTAAAGTCTTGCTCATGTCGAAGCCACGACTCGAGCACGAAAATGTACCAGAGCTGATTTGGAGCCCGGCCTTCTTGCGTCGCCGCGTGTAATCGATTGAGCACCGCGCGAGAGTTTATCCAGCCCTGCTGGTCTGCAAGCGACGTTTCGAGCAACTCAGTTAGCGGCTGCTGCCAGCGACCGACGAGCCAGCGGTTAACAGGAATCGTGAAACCTCGCTTGCGCCCGCGAGACACGCGCTCGCCGAGTTTTTGTGCCGCCAGTGCGCGTAGCAACGATTTTGAACGGCCGCCGTGCAGGCGCAACTCGAACGACAGACTCGAAGCAAATTCCCAAAGGTCCTGGTCGAGAAAAGGTGAGCGAGCCTCGAGCGCGTGAAACATCGTCGCGCCGTCGACCTTCGTCATGTACTCGCCAACGAACCTGCCGCGGCGATCGTACTCAAGAAACTCAGACAGCACATTGCGGCCTGATTCATGTGACCATTTGATTTCTCTTTGCGACAGGGAAACGCCGTTCAGTCTGTCACCAAGCATTCCGTGTTGCGTATACGACGGCAGACCATCGTGAGCACAAGCGACCGCGCCGAGACCACCAGTCGAGTAGTTCAGAAACGACCCGAGGCGTTTGAGCGCGCCCGCTCGCGGAAATCTTTCCTGGTTGCTGCGCCAGCCGCTCGCCACGAAACCGGGCAAGGTGCGCGCCACCTTTTGTGCGAGAAACAGATGTCGATGCTCCGGATAGCCGAGAAAAACATCGTCGCCTCCGTCGCCCGTCAGTAGTACCGTGGCGGAACTCCTGACAGCCTTTGATACCCGCAACATCCCGAGCGCTGAAGCGCAGGCGAAAGGCTCGGCATAAGCGGAAACAAGTTCGTCGAGGTTGGACTCGGTGGCGCCGGTCAGCTCGAGTATCTGGTGACGAATTCCCAAACGCTTTGCGGTTTCTGTTGCATCTGCGGTTTCATCCGCGGGATCGCCAGGCGTGCCGACGGTAAACGCAGTTATGTCGCCATCGAGCTGTTTGATGGCCCAGCAAACGAGGCTCGAGTCGATGCCTCCGCTTAACAGAGCGCCGACCGGCACGTCCGCAAACAAACGTTTTTCGACAGCGCGTACAAACAGTCGCTCCGTTTCTTCCAGTGCTTCCGCAAACGACGGTTGTTTGGTTGATGGTTCGGGCGGGCGCCAGTATTCGCGTGATTGAATCTTACCGTTGGACCATTCGACGATAGTCGCTGCTGCTACCTTTTGAGCGCCGCGATAGATCGCGCGTTGATCGGTTACGTAACCGAATTCGAGATATTCAGCGAGCGCCAGGTCGTCAATCTCGTCCACGAAGGCGGCCGCGCGTAACGCTCGTATCGTCGAAGCGAAAGCAATCTGCCCGTTCTTACATGCGTAAACAAGCGGCTTGACGCCGAGACGATCGCGCACGAGGAAAAGCGTGCGACGCCGAGCGTCCCAAAGCGCAAACGCAAACATACCGCGAACTTTGTCGAGCAGCTTTTCGAGTCCCCAGGCGTCGTAACCATGGACCAGGACTTCGGTATCGGTGTGACTCTTGAAGCGATAGCCTTTCGCTTCCAGCTCGACTCGGAGCTCTCGGAAGTTGTAGATCGCGCCATTGAAGACGATGCCGATCGACGAGTCAGGAGACTTCATCGGCTGGTAGCCGGCGTCGCTCAGATCGAAGATTGCCAGGCGGCGATGCCCGAGCACCGCTCCGTCCCAAACCTCGACCCCTTCACCATCAGGTCCCCGCCGGGCCAGTGTGGACAGCATCCGCCGAACGCGCCCCACCGCATCCCGATCAGTTGCCCCTGCTAAACCAGCTATACCACACATATCGAATACTGGGGCGGCCACGGAGCGCCGCCCCTACAAAACTTTTCTGTCACTGTTGTAGGGGTGGCCCTCCGTGGCCCCCCCACGCCTCTATGTCAGTGTCGCGTCCCAGGCTTGGAGCCAGAACTCCAACACGATTAGCAGCCAAACCTTTCCTGCTGCGTCGGTCGATCCTTGCTCGACTCGAAGAAGCAGGTCATTGATCGTTTTTTCCGAGAAGCCGGGAATCATTCGACTGTTCTGGCCGGTCAATACATCCCTGGCCCAACCACTCAAACCGTCCTGCAACCATCCATTCACGGGCACCGGAAATCCACGCTTGTCACGCGTCAGAATCTCCGCCGGCAGTCGTTGCGCGCAGAAGCGCCGCAGAATACTCTTCGTCTCGTACGTCCGCAGCCCGGTGCGTTTGATCTTGACGTGATTCGGCTGCCGGTTGGCCCACTCAACCAATCGATAATCAAGAAACGGCGTTCTCAATTCAACCGACGCCGCCATGCTCATCTTGTCAGCCTTCATCAGCAGATCTTCGACCAGCCATGCTTTCTGATAAACCGAAAGCACTTGCTGCAGCGGATCGGTAGCACTCGCAGCTGCATAAAGATCCACCAGCACTCTCTCCGAATTCGCCTTATCGCCGTTGGGCCACAGCAACGACTTCTCGACCTCATCGAGGTAGCGCGTCATGTGTGGGCGCTCCCGTTGGTTCCACTTCGCCAAGGGCAACTGAGCGACACGCGCAGCTTTTTCGCTGATAGTTGCCGAAACGACGCTCGACCCCTTCGCGAGCAGACTCATCAAAGGCTTCGGCACACGCTGTAAGTTGCGCACCATCTCCCAACGACGTTCGGACACGTCGAGATCGTATCCTGCCAGAATCTCATCGCTGCCTTCGCCCGAGAGCACAACCTTGACGTTCTTTTGCGCCAAGCGGCTGACCGCGAGTAACGGGACGGCCGCCAGATCAGCCAACGGCTCATCGGAGTAGTAGACAAGCTCGGGCAGCATTTCGAGAAACTCTTTCTGCCCGATGACGACCTCGTGATAGTTCGCGCCCACGTGTTCCGCAACT
>JAICQI010000898.1 GCA_025937955.1 Pyrinomonadaceae bacterium | reverse complement strand
GCACAAAAATGAAGAATGTTTATTGGCCAATTCGAGTCTGCCTCGTGCTGCAGACGCGGCGCAAGCGTCCGGCTGAACGAAAAGCTTCGCCACAAAAAGGCACAAAAAGCACAAAAATGAAGAATGTTTATTGGCCAATTCGAGTCTGCCTCGCGCTGCAACTGTTCGCCGTTGTTGCGGTTGCCCAGGAGCAACATTTCGCAAATATCGGCGACCTTAAACTGCAAAACGGCGGCGTGATTCGCAACTGCCGCGTTGGTTATCGCACCTTCGGAAAGCTCGCGTCCGATAAGTCGAACGTGATCGTGTTTCCGACCTGGGCGTCCGGCACCACCGAACAGCTAAAGGGAAGCATTGGACCAGGAAAGCTGATCGATAGTTCGACGTATTTCGTCGTAGCGATCGACGCGCTTGCTAATGGCGTGTCGTCCTCGCCGTCGAACAGTCGTCTCCAGCCGCGCATGCGTTTCCCGAAGTTCACCTTGCGCGACACCGTTGAATCGCAGCACCGGCTGTTGACTCACGTGCTCAAGATCGATCGCGCGAAGGCGATCGTGGGAATCTCGATGGGTGGCATGCAGGTTTTTCAGTGGCTCGTCACGTATCCGAGTTTCATGGAAAAGCGATTCCGATCGTGGGAACAACGCGTCCAGCGCCTTACGACGTAATGCTCTGGCACGCACAGATCGAAGCGCTCACGCGCGATCGCGACTGGCGTGGAGGTCGTTATTCCGTGAATCCGGCGCGCGTGCTCGACTTCGCTTTTGGTGAGCTATTGCTTACCACGCCAGCGGATTACAACCGGCGCAAGACACGTGAGCAGGTGCTTGCAGATCTTGCTAAAGCGCAACACGAAAAGCGGTTTGACGCGAACGACAAGATTCGCCAGGTGCAGGCGATGCTCGAGCTCGATGTTTCGCGGGAGTTCAGCGGATCAATGGAGCGCGCGGCGCAGGCAGTTAAAGCGAATGTGTTTGTGGTCGTGGCGAAATTCGATCACGTTGTGACACCTGGGCCAGCTTCGGAATTTGCCACCTTGCTCGGCGCGAAGTTGCTCGACCTCGATGGTGACTGCGGGCATCTCGCCACCGCCTGCGAATCGCAGCGCCTCAACAAAGCCGTCAGCGATTATTTAGCCGCGGATAAACGCTGATGAAGACGCGGATTTGAACACCGCGTCAATGACGGTCATGTTGTGGACGGCGTCTACGAGAGGGATTGGTTGTTCGCGGTTTTCTCGAATTGCCTGGGAGAAGAGCGATCCCTGGATCTCGTACTGATCGCACACCGGAATCTCGATCAGCTTATCGTTGAGCAGGATCTGTGTGGGTTGGTCGTTGGGTGCGTTGAAGGGGATCAGCACCTCGATTCTTCCTTCGGTGCCGTGAAAGATCATGCGCTGGTAAGCCGCGAGGCGTGTGCTGCAGGTGAAGGTTGAGTGGCCCTCCGCAAACTCGAGTACGGCTGTAGTTAAAGTGTCGGTGCCAAACACGGGGTCGCGCTCGATGAGACCAAGCACGCGTTGCGGCTCGGCGTTGTAGATCCAGCGAGAGATCGTGATCGGGTAGCAGCCGATGTCCATCAAAGCGCCGCCTCCGAAGTCGAGCTGGTTGCGGATGTTGCCTGGATCGGAATTGAAGTAACAGAAGAATCCGGCGATGGATCTTAACGAGCCGATCCTGCCGGTGTGAATCAGCCTGCGTGTTTCGAGCCATTGCGGGTGTGTCCGCACCATGAATGCTTCCTGTATGCGCTTGCCGGTGCGGTCGCGCGCTTCGATCAGCGTCCTCGCTTCAGTGGCACTCAGTGCAATAGGTTTTTCACAAAGAACGTGCTTGCCGGCGTCCGTGGCCTTGATGGACCAGGGAACGTGCAGGTGATTCGGGAGCGGGTTGTAGATTGCTTCGACAGTGTTGTCCGCGAGCAATTCTTCGTAGCTTCCGTAGGCGTGCGGAATGTTTAGTTCGGCAGCCGCGCGCTGTGCTTTCGCGAGATCTCGCGAGGCGATCGCTCTGATCTCGCACCACGGACTGCGCTGCATCGCCGGTATGACTTTCGCCAGCGCGATGTTTGCAGTGCCTAAGATTCCCCAACGAACTTTGTCAATCATCGATTAAAAGGCGTCGAAAACTGTGCGGATCTGGAGGCGCTGTTTGAATTGCTCGAGCGATAGCGCCGGCCCGCGCGAATGAAACGCGACTGTCATTTCGCGACCGGGCGTGAGATTGAAAAAGTTGTCGGAGAAGAAGCCGTCATTATCGGGAACGGCGAGATAAATAGCCTTCGCGAACTTGTCCGCCGATACCTTTACACTGAAGCCGTCACGTGTGCGCGTCACCTGAGACGTGATAGTCGGCTTCGAGATTTT
>JAICQI010000964.1 GCA_025937955.1 Pyrinomonadaceae bacterium | reverse complement strand
TACCCGGTATGTCCGTCACGATCGCCCGCTCTCGTTCGATTAAACCATTGAAAAGACTGGACTTACCAACGTTCGGGCGCCCGGTGATAGTAACCTTGATGCCCTCCTGAAGCAATCGTCCGGCGGCAAAGGTTTTGGCTAGCCTCTCAACTCCGGCGCTGACTGTTGCTAACTCTTTGTCAATCTCCTGGACCCGCACCGCGGGAAGATCGTCTTCAACAAACTCGAGCGCCGACTCCAACACGACAATCGCTTCGACGAGTTTCTCTTTGAATGGTCCGAGCGCAACTGAGAGTTCGCCGTTCAATTGTCGCGAGGCTTGTTTCACCGCGGCGTCAGTCTGTGCGGCGATGAGATCGCGAATCGCCTCCGCCTGGGCCAGGTTTATTTTCCCATTCGACAAAGCACGCAACGTGAACTCACCAGGACCCGCCAGCACGGCGCCTAACTCAAGCGTCGTATCGATAATGCTGCGCACTACGGCCGGCGATCCGTGACAACTGATCTCCACTACGTCTTCACCTGTCAGAGAGTGTGGCGCGCAAAAGCACGTCAACAGAACCTGGTCCAACACCTCGTTGTCTTTGGGACGCGTCAACGTGGTGAGCGTTGCTCGTCGATCGTGAACCTCACTAAGTCCCATGCGCTGCACGATCGCGATCGCGTCAGGACCACTGAGACGAACGACAGCAAGAGCTCCCCGACCCCTTGGCGTCGATAGTGCAACGATCGTATTCATCGTGATGTGCTGCGATTAATTAAAGCTGGAGGGTTAACTACGATTCCTTGCGCTTTGGGCCAATTCTCAATTTGCGCTCAGATCCTTCGCCAATCGACTCAGTGAACAGATCCGTACTGTCTGCCAGCGTCAGGTGAATAATTCGTCTCTCGTTCGCGCTCATCGGCTGAAACGTAAACGGCATTCCAGTTTGGCGCACACGACTCGCGGCCAGATTAGCCATCGCCTGGAGCTCAGCCTCGCGAGTGGCGCGAAAACCATTTACGTCACAAACCAGTCGCTCACCCGCAGCCAGACTTCTGCCGAAAACCTGGTTGACGAGGTGTTGCAGCGCTTCGAGCAGCTCGCCGGTTTGTGCTTGCAGTAACTCAGCGTCTTCGCCTTCGATATCGAGCACTTCGCCGGCGATGCCCTGCTTCACTGCAACACTCAGTTCGAGGCCAGTCTGATCGAAAACGTTCTCGAGAAACTCCGCTGCTTGTTGTGACGCCTCTGTCATCGACTTATCCTTCGCTAACCCGATACGGTCGCATCAACCTTTTTTTTTCTACCTGCTGGACCTTTGACCGGCGGCGCCGGCACTTCTTCATCGTCAGACTTAGTCATATGGTTAATCAGGAACTGCTGACTGAAGCCGACAATATTACCAACCAACCAGTATAAAACTAAGCCCGACGGCGCACTCCACAAGATGTAAAGCATGAAGATCGGCATTCCGATCGCCATCATCTTCCGCTGCAGCGGATCCGCGGACGGAGCTGGGGTCACGAGTTGCAAGATAACCATAGTGCCGGTCATCAGGATCGGCAGGATGTGTATCAGGTAAGGCTCCGCGGCCGAAAGATCGGGAATCCAGAGGAAACTCGCCTGTCGAAAATCGAGCGAGATTGTGATCGCGCGATAGAGTGCAAACAGGAACGGCATTTGGATCAGCAACGGCAAACATCC
>JAICQI010000985.1 GCA_025937955.1 Pyrinomonadaceae bacterium | reverse complement strand
CGCTCGCTTCGTTTGACGAGATGGTAAAAGGCCTCGACAAGCAAAAACAGATGCGCGAACAGATCTTCGCGCAGGAGCTGAGCTCCATGAAAGATCGCGATCGAATTCTCGAAGAGAAGTTTCAGGAAGCAATGAGGCGGGCTGAAAAGGACCGGGCCGAAAAGGGCAAAGACTCGCCGTACATCAATCCGCTGGATCTCGATTAGCGAACGCCTTCAAACCGGAGAAACTTGATGGTTCGTACTTTCATTCGTTTGACCCTTAGTGCCTGCCTTCTCGTTGCTACTCAGTTGAGCTCCACGGCACAGACCCGGATGCCGCAGCTCAAGTTTACCGACCGCACTCTTGCAAACGGTATGCGCGTGCTGACGGTGCCCGACAATTCCAGTCCTACCGTCGCGATACAGGTCTGGTATCACGTCGGTTCAAAAGACGATCCACCGAACCGCAGTGGCTTTGCTCATCTCTTCGAGCACATCATGTTCAAGAGCACGAAGAACATGAAGTCGGAGATGATGGATCGACTTACCGAAGACGTCGGCGGTTTCAATAACGCGTTTACCAACGACGACGTCACGGTTTATTTCGAAGTAGTGCCGGCGAACTATCTCGAGACTCTCATCTGGGCGGAAGCTGATCGTCTTTCGGGACTGAATGTTGACGATGCGAACTTCAAGTCTGAGCGCGACGTTGTGAAGGAAGAGTTCCGGCAGAGCGTGCTCGCGCCGCCTTATGGGATGGCGTTCTACCTGCTGCAAGCGAAGTCGTTTGCAGAACATCCTTACAAGCGGCCTACGATCGGGAGCATTGAAGATCTTGATGCCGCGTCGCTCAAGGACGTGCAGGAGTTTCATTCGACTTATTACCGGCCCGACAATGCGACCCTGGTAGTAGTTGGTGACTTCGATCAAAAACAGCTCGATACGTGGATCGACAAGTATTTTGGTCCGATTGCAAAACCGGCGAAGCCACTGCCGCGCGTTGCCGTAAAAGAGCCTCCGCGCAAGAGTGAGATACGTTTGACGGAGTATGGTAAGAACGATTTACCTGCGGTTGGTTTTACGTACCTGACGCCGAAGCAGTCGGATCCCGATACGGATGCCTTACGAGTCGCGGAAGCGATTCTTTCGACGGGTGAATCTTCTCGCCTGTATCACTCACTCGTATACACCCAACAGATGGCAGCAGAAGTAGTGAGCGACTCAAATCCACTCGAGGATGCTGGGCTCTTCATAATGGGTGTGATTTTGTCTGAGGGAAAGAAACCAGAGGACGCAGAGAAGGCGTTACTGGCCGAGATCAAGAAGTTGCAGGATGCACCGGTTCCCGCGGCGGAGTTGGAGAAAGCAAAGAACCAGCTCATCACGAATCAACTGCGTGAACGTGAGACCAGCAACGGAAAAGCTCTCGCCCTGGGAGAAGCGGCGGTACTGCTCGGCGATCCGGCGCGAGTGAATACCGACCTCGCGCGCCTGCAAGCGGTGACTGCGGCGGACGTGCAACGCGTGAT
>JAICQI010000095.1 GCA_025937955.1 Pyrinomonadaceae bacterium | reverse complement strand
CCATTTATAAAGACGGTGGGAGTACCCTGCACGCCGAGCGAGTGCCCGCGCCTGCCGTCCTGGAAAATTCTCTGCGCCACTAAATCGCCACCCAGATCGCGCTTGTAGCGCTCGACGTCAACACCAACCTGTTTGGCGTAGCTTTCAAAAATCGGCCGCACATCAAATTGGGTCTTCCAATCGTTCTGGTGTTCGTAAATTAGATCGTGCATCTCCCAGAACTTGCCCTGTATGCCGGCAGCTTCAGCCGCGGACGCAGCCGCAAGCGCGTGCTGATGATTGGGAAGCGGATACTCGCGAAACGTGATGCGCAAGCGATCGCCAAACTCCTCGTGCATCTGCTCCAGTATGGGATGAAACATGCCGCACGGCGGACACTCAAAATCACCAAACTCTTCCAACTGTACGGGCGCGTTCGCTGGTCCAAGCGTGTGGGCGGGCTCCGCTCCGGGAACGCCTTTGTTAGCGACCGGTTGCTGAGCCGGCGTCGTTTGCGAACCCGGCGCCGCGGGTTGGCTGGGTGTTTGACTGGCCGGTATCGTTCGCGTCAAGTACCACGCACTGCCGAGGGCCGCACCAAGAACCACGAGAATGATGATGAACGGAAGTATTCGTTTCATATTTCAACCAGGAATGTTAAATCAAACCGCAGCCGCCACAGTCGCTGCAAGCGAACGGAAAATATCGCGCCCATCACTCGATCCGAGCAAGTCTTCACACGCGCGCTCCGGATGTGGCATCAGCCCCATGACGTTACGCTCACGATTGCAGATTCCCGCTATGTTGTCACGCGAACCGTTTGGATTGGAGGCGTCTGTTATGGTGCCATCTTTCTCGCAGTAACGAAAGACGATGCGGTCTTCTTGCTGCAATTCAGCGAGCGTGCGATCGTCGCAGATATAGTTTCCTTCCGCGTGCGCGATGGGAATGCGCAGCACCGTTCCAGTCTGCAGCTCATTAGTAAAAGGACTGTCGGAAGTCTCGACGCGCACGTAAACATGCTCGCAAATGAAGTGTAGATCCCGGTTGCGAATCAGCGCGCCCGGCAAGAGTCCGGCTTCGCAAAGGATCTGGAAACCGTTACAGATTCCGAGCACAAACCGCCCGCTCTCCGCAAATTTCTTCACCGAATTCATCACTGGCGAAAAGCGCGCGAGAGCGCCGGCGCGCAGGTAATCGCCGTAGGAGAAGCCGCCGGGAAGGATCACCGCGTCGTAACTCGACAGATCCGTTTCACGGTGCCAGATGAAATCCACCGGCTGTCCCACATGCTTGGAGATCACGTGATAGGCATCGTGATCGCAATTCGATCCAGGAAAAACAATAACTCCGAATTTCACGCTTCTATCTCCACGCGGTAGTCTTCGATGATTGGATTCGACAGGACTTCGCGCGCCATCTTCTCAACCGATTCGAGCGCCTGCTGGTTGTTCAGCGAGCCGTCGAGCGAGATTTCGAAGTACTTGCCCTGCCGCACATCTGAGATTCCCGAAAAGCCCAGCAACTCCACGGAATGCTGGATTGCTTTGCCTTGCGGGTCGAGAACACCGGATTTCAGGTTGACGTAAACTTTAGCTTTCATTGGCACCTGCTGCGCTAATCAATAAAACATTGCTTAAGAAGCAGTTATTGGAATAATATCTCCGGCTCGTAGACCCGTGACTTCCCGATCATAACCCTTCTAACAGGAGAAACTTATAATGCAAAACCAGCCGCCCGTCCAAGTGAGCAGCCAACCGCCTGCCGTAGCCAAATCCAGTACAGGACTTGATGAGAATGTAGCAGCCTTGCTGGCTTATCTTTTCAACTGGGTGTCTGGGCTGATTTTTTTCCTGATTGAGAAGGACAGTCGGTTGGTGCGCTTTCATGCTATGCAATCCATTCTGCTGAGTGCAGCGGCCATCGTCGTCGGAATTGTCCTTTGGGTTGCATGGATCGTACTGGCGATCATCCTGGCCATGGCGTCCGAAGTGCTGGCATCGTTAGTGAGCCTCGTAATCGGACTGGTAATCTTTGTTTTTTATATAGCCGTCCTGATCGCCTTCATCCTGTGCATGATTAAGGCTTACCAAAAGCAATATTTCAAGCTACCTGTTATCGGGAATTTTGCCGAGAAGTTCTCGCAGAAATAGTTATCAGGAATAGGTCCTACAGGACATACAGGACCTATACTATTCCGACTCTTCGATAGATCGCATCGATGTTTCGCAGGTAGTGATCCAGCGAGAAGATGCGATCTATCTCCGCCGCCGATAGCTGCGCTTTGATATCTTCGTCGGCTTTCACCAGTTCCTGAAAATCTCGATCTTCGTCCCAAACTCGCATCGCGTTGCGTTGCACCAGCTCGTACGCCGTCTCGCGCGATAGTCCTTTATTAGTAAGCGCCAGCAGCAGTTGGCCGCTAAAGATTAAGCCTTTGGTGGCGCGAAGATTCTCCAGCATCCGCTCCGCGTAAACTACCAGCCCGTCGATCAGTCCGATCGCTTTTTGCAGAATGTAATCCAGCGCAATGCTCGAATCGGCCAGCACTACGCGCTCCGCAGACGAGTGGGAGATGTCGCGCTCGTGCCATAGCGCTACATTCTCGAGTCCGACGATGCTGTTTGCGCGAATCACGCGAGCGATGCCGCAGATGCGTTCCGAGATGATCGGATTGCGCTTGTGAGGCATCGCGCTCGAGCCCTTTTGACCCTTGGTGAAACGCTCCTGCGCCTCGCGCACTTCGGTGCGCTGCCAGTGACGAACATTCAGCGCAAACTTGTCGAGCGAGGAAGCGATGATTGCGAGCGTGGACAGGTACTCGGCATAAATGTCTCTCTGGATCACCTGCGTCGAGACTGGCGCCGCCTTCAACCCGAGACGAGCACAAACACTCTCTTCAACCGACGGATCGAGATGCGCAAACGCGCCGACAGCGCCGCTGATCTTCCCCACCGCTACTGCTTCACGCGCGCGCTGCAAGCGTTCACGATTGCGACGCATCTCGTCGTGCCAGAGCGCGAAAGTCAAACCGAATGACGTTGGCTCAGCGTGAATGCCGTGCGTGCGTCCGACCTGTGGCGTGTTCTTAAACTCGAGCGCGCGACGCTTCAATATCTCGATCAGCGTGTCGACTTTCTTCAACAGAATGTCAGCCGCATCACGCAACAACAGCGCGTTAGCTGTATCGACAACATCCGACGACGTCAGGCCATAGTGAACAAAGCGACTTGCTTCACCGATCGACTCTGCGAGATTCGTGGTAAACGCAATGACGTCGTGATTGGTCGTCTTCTCGATCTCGTTGATGCGCTGAACAGAAAACTGCGCGCGTGCTTTGATCTGCTCCAGTGCGTCGCGCGGAATCGTGCCCATTTCGGCGTGGACCTCGCAGACAGCGATCTCCACGTCAAGCCATTTCTGGAACTTGTTCTGCTCCGACCAGAGCGCGCCCATCTCGGGCAGCGTGTAACGTTCAATCATTTCAGTGCGGTGGAATTTACAAAATAACGAGCCAGCAACCAGCGTCCATTCTCTTCTATCAACGTGAAGGTCTCCATCCCGTCGCCGCGCTCGAAGTGAGTCTCGTAACTCACGATGTAGACGTGTCCTTTCAACACTCCGCCCGAATTCTCCTGCCTTATGGCCGAATTGAGCGAGCGTGTTTCAACTCTGCCGAGCTTCGTGCGCAGAGTTTTGAATACTTCATTTGACTGCTCGATCGTGACGTCTTTCTTCCAGAGTTCTGATGACTCGCTGTAGATCTGTTCGTAACGCTCCTGTGCGATCTGCTCGCCGATATTGGTGATCACTTCGTTTACTTCACTGGGAACGCGAGAGCGTTCAGCCTGACGGCAAGCCATCGTCAATACAGGCATAACCAGGAGAACTAGTAAGACAGTCTTGCTCATACCTCTATCCAGGGCGTTGGCTCCTTCGGATAGGAAAGATGGATCTCCGTGTAACCATAAAACAGCGGCGCTCTTTCCTGCAGTGCAACTTCGGCGTTGATCTTGGCCAGGTACGGATTGTTTGCGCGTTGTGAAAGGTGGGCCAGCACGATGTATTTCGCGCACCCGTCAAAACCTTTTCGGATCCACTCAGCCAGATCTTCATTCGACAGATGGCCGAGACGTGAAAGGATGCGCTGCTTCAGCTCCCATGGATAATTGTCACAGGCTTTGAGCATGTCGCGACTATGATTCGACTCGATCACGATCGCCGCACAACCGCGCAGCCGCTCGGTAACGAGCGTCGTAATGTGACCAAAATCCATCACGGTAGCGATCTTCACGCCCTGGTGCGTCGCAGTAAAACCAAAATTATCGACCGCGTCGTGCGGGATCGTAAAAGGATGAAAATCGATCTCGCCGATGCGGAAATCTTTGCTCGACTCGATCTGCTCTACGCGATCGCGCAAAGCTTTGACGCGACGGCGCGGTTCATCACTGCTGACATTGAACCGCTCGCTTACGTAAGCGTCGAGAGTTTGTGCGGAGATGTAAACGGGACAATCGACTGAGCCAAGCAGCACGCGCAACCCGCCGGCATGATCGCCATGTTCGTGCGTCACGAGCACAGCGTCGAGACGTTGCGCATCTTCGCCGACGATGGCGAGCCGGCGCGCAATCTCTTTCGCACTCAAACCCGCGTCGACGAGCACGCGCGTATTGCCTGCAACGATCAAGACCGCATTCCCAGTGGAGCCACTACCAAGAACGGTAATCTTCATTAGCCACAAAAGGCACAAAAGACACAAAATGAAAGAAGTCAGCTAACTATATCAGGCTTTGTGTGTTTTGTGTTTTCTTGCGGCTAGATTTCGAGGCGCGAACGATCGACGTTGAAGCCGTTGAGATTTCCGAGGGCGCCGAGTGCGATGGTTTCCGATTTGAAGTAAGTGCGCGCGACTTCCTGAATCTCGTCGACAGTGGTGGCGCGGATCTTTTCAATCACTTCGTCAGGTGAGATGCGACGGCCGTGAATGATCTCCTGGCGCGCGAGCGTGCCGGCGCGTGCGCTTGACGACTCGAGCCCGAGCAGTATCGACGAGATGGCCTGGTCCTTGGCGATGCGCAGCTCTTCTTCCGAAACACTGTTGCGCACCACTTCACGCAGTTCGCTCAGCGACAATTCCAAAACCTGATCGAGATACTCAGGCGACGTGCCCGCGTAGACACTAAAAACGCCGACATCCGAGAACGCACTTCCCGCGGCGCCAACTGAATACGCCAGCCCGTGTTCTTCTCGAACCTTCTGCCACAACCTGCTCGACGTACCACCGCCGATGATCGATCCCAACAAACTTGCCGTGTAGCGATCGTTGCTGAGCGCGTGTGGCCAGGGCGTGGCGAGCACGAGATGCGCTTGTTCGAGCTCGCTCTTCTGCTCGATCAGGATCGGCGCAGCCGGTCGCGGTTTGCCGGAATCAAGTCCATGTGGTCGCGAGCCGGCGCCACTTTCACAACCATCAAACGCGATCGCAACCAGTTCAACCAGGCGTCCGTGGTCGACGTTTCCTGCCGCAGCCACTACGAGGTTGCTGTAGGAAAACTCGCGCGCATGAAAACCGACGGTTGTCTTGTGATCGAACGTTGGTACTGTCTCCCTCGTGCCTTCGATGGGTCGTCCGAGCGAATGATTGGGGAAATATGCCGCATTGAACAGTTCGCCGAGGAGTTCGTCAGGCGTGTCCTCGACCATCTTCATCTCTTCAAGGATGACTTTTTGTTCCCGTTCGAGGTCTTCCTGCTCAAAACGCGGGTGTGCAACCAGATCGGCCAGTAAATCGATCGCCTGTGGCAGCGCGTGATCCGCAACCTTTACTGTAAAACCCGTCATCTCATGGGTCGTGTAGGCATCGAGATTGCCCCCCAGGCGGTCGGTTTCAACAGCAATATCCCTCGCGCTCCGGTGCCTGGTTCCCTTGAAAACAGAGTGCTCGATGAAGTGGCAAATTCCGTTTAATTCGGGCGTTTCGTGACGAGATCCTCGTCGCACCCAGATTCCGGCCGTAACTGACCGGAGCCCGGGCATGTGCTCCGTCAAGACGGCTATCCCGTTCGGGAGTTTTGTAGATTTAACTTCGTCTATCATTACTGGGAGCCCAAAAAGGGCTAAATCTCGACCGCGGTTGAAAGGGAGGAGGAATCCTAGCACGGCCCCAAAGTGGCGGCAAACTGGGCAAAATGGGCGCCATTTACTTGACAGCGATTTACGGCGTGGCAGACAATAAGGGCTTGTTTTGGGGGGTTCCGGTAAGTCTCCTCGCCTGAACCAGTTTGGCCTTTCCATTGGCTTCCAAAGGGACTTTGGTCGCGGAGGTCTTCGCATGAACAGAGCATTTGGTTTTGGTCTATCTCTGATAGCGCTGGTGTCGTTTATCACCAGTGACGCACTTGCCGCAGGGTCAAAGAAGTCACTCGCCACTATCACCGGAACAGTTGTGGACAATCGCGGAAACCCGCTTCAGGGCGCGGTTGTCATGTTGGTGCGTGAAGGCGTGAAGGCGGTCAAGGAAGCGAGAACTGATCGGCAGGGCAACTTCGTCGCGAAGGTGGCGCCGGGGAGATATGGGATCAAGGCCATTGCAAACGGTTTCAGCGAAGTGGTTTTCACTTCCGTAGACGTGAAGGCGCAACAGGAGTTGGTCTACCGGTTCAATCTCGAGCCAGTAGGTTACGGCAACACGTTGCCCGAACGCCGTCGCGATCGTGACGACGTGAAGTGGACCTTGCGCTCGGCGCAAACACGACGCTCAGTTTTCAACGTACAGGAAGGCGAAGACGAGAGCATCAAGGCTGCTACGGAAGCTGAGGCGCAAGTAGCGGACGCCACTCCGATGGAAACCGCGCCCGAGCTTCCCACCAACGCGTCTTCATCAGAGACCCGTTCCAAAGTACACGGAGTTTTAGAAAATTATTTCGCAAACAGTGCAGTAGGTTCTTCCTACATCGGATTAAACTTCGCAGTCGCAACTCCAGTTTCAGATGACGTCGAACTAATCTTCTCAGGTCAAACTGGCACCGGCGATGCTCCGGAGCGCCTTGAAGCGACCACTCTTTTCCGCGTCGGTGATCGACATCGCGTCGGTATTACTGCTTCCGGCGTGCGTTTCGCAAATAGCTGGACCAGCAGGCTGGCCGGTCACGATAACCTGCAAGGTCAGGTTTCGTTACGCGCCGTCGATGAGTGGATCGTGCGCGACGGCATCGTGATAGTGATGGGACTCGACTATTCACGCTTCATCGGCGCCGGTGGCGCGCACGCGATCAGCCCGCGGCTCGGTCTTCAATACGACGCCAACGCACGCACGCGCGTGAAAGCTGCGTTCGCGTCAGGCGGAGATGAAGACGGCATACAGGGCGTTGCGACTTTCGAAGACGAACAAGTGGTTTTCCGTAGCCAGGATGTTAATCCAATCGCTTACATCGACGGTCAGGCCGTGATGCCTCGCAGTCACCGGCTCGAGTTCGGAATTGAAAGAATTCTCGACAACAGTTCAAACATCGAAGCGACAGCATTCTTCGATACGACCACCGGGCGCGGTGTGGGCTTGTTGAGTGCGCCGGGCAGCGCTTTCTCGGGTAAGGCCGGCGATGCGTTTCTCGACGTCGCTAACCAGCAGGGATCTTCACGCGGCATCCGCGTCGTCTACACGCGTCGTTTGAATCGTGTGTGGAGTGCTTCGGCCGGCTACGCGTTTGGACGCGGCCAGCGGCTGTCTACAGAAGGTTTTGAAACACCAGCCGAGCTATTCGAAAATGGAATGTTTCAGACTGCGGCTTTCCAGATAGCCGCAGGATTCAGTACGGGTACGCAGGTGCGCACCATTCTGCGGTTCTCGCCGGAGGCGACCGTGTTCGCAATCGACCCGTTCGCGGGGAGATTAGGTGTTTACGATCCCTCCTTGAGTATTCAAGTCACTCAGGAGTTACCGAGCTTTGGGTTGCCGGTACGAGCTGAAGCGATTCTCGACGCGCGTAACTTGTTGGACGCCCAAACGAGTTCTGAAAACGGAGAAGTCCTGACCTTCTTCGGCAACACTCGACGGTCTGTTCGTGGTGGAATCTCGGTCAGGTTTTAACGGCGCGAGATGAAGAGAGCAGACCACTAAACTTTCCCTCTCATCTCGCGGTCCTGCTCCTTCGCTCCCAAGTCTGGTCTTCCAAATTCTCGGAAATTCCGAAAAGTTGGAGCCGCGGATCTTACACATAATTAAGGATTAATCGACTGATCGACACAATTAGTGGAAATCTGTCGCCGGAACATTCTTTGCCTAAAAGCGTGGGATCGCCTGTTGAAGGACGGTTGAGGTAGCAGTGAAGGGATCGATAATTACAACCAAGACGTGGTTTCTGCTAATCGGTGCAGCGCTATTGATCAGCGCTGGCCTGCTCAACCTGCGCCAGCGCGTGCGCCACGAGACGCCACCCTGGGACGGCGTGGAGTGGGTCGACACCAAAGACGGTGTCATCGCCAAAAGCATCGAGAAAGGGTCTGCCGCAGACCGTGCGTGGTTGTCTCCTGGCGACCAGCTACTCGGCATCAGCTTCGACGGCAAGAGCCGGCCTGAACCGATTACCTCGGCGCGGCTCGTGCAGATGTATCTCGAGCAGGCCCGCGTGGGCGGCCAGTTACATTACCTGATGCTGCGGCCTTCATACTCCACGACGAATTCTTACTGGGCCGACCTCGATAATCTCGGTTCGATTCACAAGTGGACGCCGCGAATCCTCTATATCAATCTCCTCGGCGTGATCTTTCTACTTGTCGGGTTCTTTGTACTCTTCAAACAGGGAGGACGCGCGCCGTTCGTTCTTCACTTCGCGACATTTTGCCTGACGGCGTTCGTCTTTCTGTTCTATACGCCGGTCGCCAGTTATCGTGACCTCGATGCGGCGGTCGCTTTTCTCGACAACACAGCACTGATTCTGTTTCCGCCGTTGTTCCTGCATTTCTGCGCGCTCTATCCGTCGCGGCGACAGCTTTTCACGACTAAAAGGTGGCGTGCAGTCTTGCTGTATGTTCCGGCTCTTTTGCTGCTCGCCTTTTCAACGGTCGTTTTCCTGAGAGACGAGCTCGGGAAAGGTATTCCGGCCTTTCAAAGGATTCCCGTCTCGGAACAACTCGTCGGTTTCATTTACTGGCTGTACCTTTTCCACTTCGCCGTGGCGTTGATTGTGAGCGCAGTGCTTATAGTGCGAACCTCCACCACTGCGAAGAGCACCATCGTTCGACAGCAAGTGAAGTGGATAATGTGGGGCACTCTGCTCGCGGCTACTCCTTTCACGCTTCTCTATGCCGCCTTCTACCTGTTTGGCGAGCCGACTGATAGTTGGCTGACTGACGTAGCGATCCTGCCGCTGGCGATCATTCCGTTTGCCTTTGGCTACTCCGTGCTGCGCTATCGCTTGATGGACGTCGAACTCGTCGTGCGACGCGTTTTTGTTTACGCGCTGACGACGCTTGCGATCTCCTTGCTTATCGGCTTCGTCGTTTACACGGGTGGTCTATATGCCCTCGGTTCCGGGCAGACCTTCAATTCCGGTGAGATCACGTTGCCGGTGGTTATGGCGGTGCTGGCAATGGCGGCCATCGTGATGGCCGCGGCGCCTGTTAAGAACTTTCTCCAGGAGCAGGTCGATCGAATCTTCTATGGCGAACGTTATGACCTGCGCAACAGCTTGCTCGATTTCGGGCGCACGCTTTCCGCGACTACCGCGCTCGATCCGCTGCTTGATTCGTTAGTCAGCCGGCTCCAGGAAGTGATGAATGTCGAGCGCGTCGCGATCTTTGTCGAGTCGCGAGGTGGGCAGTCTGGTTATGCTGTCGCGCGGTCCGCTGGTCTCGAGGGGGTGGTTGTACCTCCTGACTTTCGCGAGATGATCCGCGTGAGGTCTGCTGAAACTGGTGTCGTGCGCGCGGATGATTTCGATCTGAACGGAGACTCCAATTTCGCGGTGCGACGATCGCTGCACTACTACGTTCCCTGCGTGGTTCGAGGACGGATGGTGGCGGTGATTGGTCTCGGGCGTTCTGTTGACGGCGGACTGCTTTCGTCAGAAGACGTGCAGATTCTGCGCACGGTTTCCGGGTACGTCGCCGTCGCAATCGAAAATAGTTTGCTCTACAACGATCAGCAGGAGCGCGCGGCAGAGTTGAAGACGTTGAAGGAGTTCAACGAGTCGATTATCGAATCGATCAACGTTGGGCTGCTGGCAGTGGATCTCGACGGTCGCGTCACGCGCTTGAACTCGGCGCTGGAGCACATTCTGGATCTGCGTCGTGATGCGGCAGTTGGCAGGCTGGTTGAGGAGCTGTTTGCGGAAGACTTCGCCGACACTCTCAAGCAGGTGTTGGGCAAGGAAGGCTGGCGACTCAAAGAGATCCGCAACATCTACAAGCTTCACACCGCGACGTGCGCTAACCGTGCGCTCGTTTTGAATATCGCGCTGGCGCCGTTGCAGGACGGGCAGGGCCAAACCGGAGCGCTCGTGGTGCTGGAAGATGTCACGGCACGCATCTCGCTCGAAGAACAGTTGCAACAGCGCGAGAAGCTCTCGTCGATCGGTTTGCTCGCGGCGGGCGTGGCGCACGAAGTGAACACGCCTTTGACCGGTGTTTCGTCGTACACGCAGATGCTGCTCGGCATGCTCAACGAAACCGATCCGAAGCATGCGCTACTACAGAAGGTGCGAACGCAGGCTGAGCGCGCGACGAACATCGTCAACAACCTGCTGAATTTCTCGCGCACCGGAAGCGCCACCGAATTTGCCGAAGTCGATGTGGCTCGCGTGCTCGACGACACGTTGCAATTACTCGAA
Source organism: Pyrinomonadaceae bacterium (assembly GCA_025937955.1). GTDB lineage: Bacteria > Acidobacteriota > Blastocatellia > Pyrinomonadales > Pyrinomonadaceae > PSRF01. The sequence goes on along the minus strand of JAICQI010000095.1, from coordinate 1,185 downwards.
CCGCAACTGCGTCGCAGCCAGATCGAGCTCGTGCGCCGTTACGACAAAGAGGCGCCCGAGGCTTACGCGAACGCGGGCAAGTTACAGCAGGTGTTTACCAATCTCATTCTCAACGCGCGCGACGCGATACCTGATGGCGGGCGAATCATCGTGGCCACCGGTACGGCCGAGGATGGCTCGCTACTCGTTGAGATCACCGACACGGGTATCGGTATCGCGCCGGAGAACGTCGCAAAAATTTACGACCCGTTTTACACCACCAAAGGCGTCGGTCAGGGGACCGGACTCGGGTTGGCCGTGTCGTACGGAATCGTCCAGGAACACGCCGGCCGCATCAGCGTCGATAGCACCCCGGGACAAGGCACAACCTTCCGCATCACGTTGCCGACCGCACCCCTCCGTGCGCGTCTCCAGGCCGTCGGCGACTAGCACAGATCTCTACGGATAATTTTTATTGATTAGCACAGATCAGCATCTGATCCTTGTGCATAGCATCCGTGTAAATCTGTGGCCCGTTTGCTAAACTAGCGCGTTCATGATCAAAGCGGAAAAGCGGAACCCCAGAAAAGGCTCGGTCCTCGTCGTTGATGACGAAGAGATCATGCGCGAAGTGCTCGAGACGCTGCTCACGAACGAGGGCTATCGAGTGGATCTCGCCAAGACCGGTGAGGAAGGTCTCGAGGCTTACGGGCGTCGTGCGTTCGACGTTGTGTTGCTCGACGTTTCGATGCCAGGCATCGGCGGTCTGCGCGCGCTCGAAGAATTTTTGAAGATGGATTCCGACGCGGTGATCGTGATGATTACCGCTTACGCGACTTTCGACACCGCCATCGCCGCCTGGGAGCGCGGCGCCTTCGGCTGTATCCGCAAGCCGTTTCAAAACGAACAGATCACCGCGACGATCGCTGCCGGCATCAAGCGACGTCGCAAGGAAGAAGAGCGACGCACGCTGCGCCGCGCGATGAGTAAGGCAGTCGATCGCGGCGAGATCATCGGTCGCTCCGACGTAATGCAGGAGGTATTTCGTTTAGTCGAACAAGTGGCGCCGGCGCGATCGACGGTCTTGATCACGGGCGAGAGCGGCACGGGCAAAGAGTTGATCGCGAAAGCGATTCACGAAGCGAGCACGCGCGCTGGGCGCCCATTTGTGACGGTCAACAGTTCGAATATTCCTTCGGAGCTGCT
>JAICQI010000578.1 GCA_025937955.1 Pyrinomonadaceae bacterium | reverse complement strand
GGCGAGAACACCGGCGAAGCGCGCATCGGTGCACTCGGTTCGGGCTCTGACTACACGCCGTTTCTGCAACACCTCGGCGTGGCCTCAACCGACATGGGCTTCAACGGAGACTACGGCGTTTACCATTCGGCGTACGATTCGTTTTACTGGATGGACCAATTTGGCGATCCCGGATTTCGATACCACGTCGCCGCGGCGCAACTCTGGGGAACGCTCGCCATGCGTCTCACCGATGCCGATGGGCTGTCGTTTGACTACACGGATTACGCAAAACAGATTCGAGATTACTTCACGGAAGCGTTCCGCCTGGCGCGTATTCGTAACCTTGCCGGATCGTTGGATGAGAAGTCGGTGAACGCCGCGGTTGATGATTTTGCGAAAGAGGCGGAACGGGTTGAAAAGAGCCGGCAGGAAGCGATCCGCGATTCCGATCGGGCGCGATTGGCGAAGATCAACGACGCGTTGATCCAGGCGGAGCGACAGTTCATCGATTCGCGTGGTCTGCGTGGGCGTGCCTGGTACAAGCACCAGATTTATGCACCAGGTTTCTACACCGGCTACGCCGCGCAGCCACTGACTGACTTCCGCCAGGCACTCGACGATCGCAACTCTGCTAACGCCAAAGAATCATTGGAAAGAATCATCGACTCTATCAAGCGCGTAACCAGAACTTTAAAAGCTGGTGATTGACGCAGATTTACGCTGATCTGCGTTTATTCGCGTTCATCTGCGGCTAATTCTTTTTGGCTTTCTTCTCTACTTCGGGTGGTAGGCGGTTCGCGGCTTCGAGGATGGATTGAGCGTCTTCGTTCAGCAGCTCGAAGCTTGCGATTTCGGCGTCGCTCTTCGCATCGGTGCTCAGTGGTTTCAGCTGCGTCATGATCGAGTTTACTGACTGGGCCAACTTCCGCAGCGACTTCGCGATCAGTGGATTTCGCTCGTCGCGCGCGCTGACATCGTCGATGTTTGTGATCGCCTCGTCGAAGATCCGCGCGATGTCGGAGACGAGCTCCGCGCGCGATCCGGTCGGGAGCTCTCCCCAACGTTCCGAGTCCTTCTTCAACTGCTTCGCATTCGCCGCCGACGAATTATTAATCACCATCATGCGACGCTCGACCGCTTTGATGAAGACGTCGATACGCTTGTCGAGGATTTGAGCTTCCTTCACCAGATCCACTTCCTGCTGCGTGAGATGGTCTCGTGACTGGGCTTGAGCGCTAAATCCAACAAACAGGGAGATGAAAAAAGTTAAAAGGATTCGGGTGATCATGGTTGATTACTCTTCGGGGTTGGACTTTCTTTGGGTTTCTCTTTCTTTTCCGGATCGCGCACGACGGTGTGGCCGTAAAACGAATTAAGCGCCTCAGTTCTGCCTTCGCGGGCGTAGTCTTCCACCTTCTTGATCCATACCGCATATTCGAGCGGCGTAACGCGCCGCATGGCAGTCAGGCGTGGACCATCAGCGCGAAGCGACAGCTCGAGCCGTTTATAAAGGTCGCGCGTTTTATTGCTGTCGCGTTTGAAGGTACTAAGAAAAGCCAGAGCGTTCTCGACCAGAGCGTGATACATGCCGAGTTCTGCCGACGCTGCCTCAAAATTTTCGCGCGCGGTGTGTTGCTCGGCACGTGTTAAGTGGCCGCCTGCATATGCGATTGTGAGCTTCAGTCGCTTACTCGCATCTCTTGACTGCTGCTCGAGCGCATCACGTTCCTCTTTGACGATCATCTTGAAGGGAGGCGGCGCCGGAAGCGGGGTTGCTTGTGGCGTTGCTTGTGGTTGCGCATCCTGAGCATTGACCGCGGGAACACACACGAACGCGAGTAGTAACAGATGTGCCGCGAAAGCGATCAAGCGTTGTGTGGCGCGAGTCATGTCAGGGCTTTTTCTTGACGCCCTCTCCTAACTTGATTTGCCGCCGGAGTGTCGGCAGTCGTAGTTTTACTTTGTCGATCTCGAGCTGGTTTGTCTTTGCGTCTGCGGCAGACAAGAACTTCTCATACGATGCGAGTGCTTCGACGTATTCTCCAAGATAATCGTGTGAAGTGGCAATGAAATAATGTGCCACCGCGATCTCAGGCTTAACAGCTAAGACCCATTCATATTCCGGTATCGCTTCCTGGTAGCGTTTCGCTTCGTACAACGCGGTCGCGAGATTCGCATGCGCGACGTAGTTGTCGGGAGTGGCCTTCACAACCTGTCGCAGGATGTGTGCTGCTTCCGGAAAACGACGAGCCTGGACCAATGCCGAGGCGTATCCGAGCGCGTACTCCGCGGAGTCTGGTTGGATTTCCGCGGCACGGCGATAGAAGTCGAGTGAACGTGCCGGATCGTCAGTACGGTACGACGCACCGAGATTACTGAGCAGCATGGCGCTGCGCGGATTCTTCTCGAGCAGTTTTTCGAGCGCCTTGCGAGCGACGGCGGGGTCAGTGCTGTTGGCCGCTTCGATCTCTTCCGGTGTTCCGACTACTCCGCCTGTGCCGTTGCCGGTTGGTTGTTGAACCTCGAGACCAGCTTCCTTAGCCACTGCCAGCGCTTCATCTGCTTTACCTGCCTGTTGCAGAAGGTTGGCGAGGCGCGACGCGACTGCTTTGTCGGCCGGCTTCACCTTCGCCGCTGCTTTGAGATCGGCGATAGCGAGCTCGAAGTTTTTCTCGTCAGTAAAGAGATCGGCGCGCTCCACGAGTGCCGCGAAGTTCGCAGGCTCATCGCCAAGTACGCGATCGAGTGCCGCTTTGGCGGCGACCTTGTTGCCGTTCGCTTTCTCGGCGACGGCGAGACCGACCCACGCCGAAGCAGGAGCTTCGGGGATCGCAGTAGCACGTTTTGCAAATTCGAGCGCCGACTTCGTGTCACCCGCACGCAGGCGGATCTCGGAGAGCATCCGCAGCGCCACGCCTTCTTTAGCGTCGACTGCCAGTGCTTGCCGGAACATTTCCTCGGCTTCTTTGTCACGATCCTGTCGCATTAACAAAGCACCGAGTGCGGAATAAGGCAGCGCCCAGTTTTTCTTGTGGGAAATCGCGAGACGAAACGCGGCGTCTGCTTCGGGCAAGCGATTCAGAGACGCGAGCGCGTTGCCGCGCTGGAACTCTGCTTCGGGAAACTCCGGCCTCACTTTGAGCGCTTGTTCGTAGAATGCCAGCGCTTTTTCGAGCTCGCCACGCGAGTGCGCGCTCTGTCCGCGTTCGAACAAACGCACCGGATCTGCCGCATCGTCACCAAACGCTTCCACCGTTTGCGCGGAAACAGTTGCACACAGGGAGAACAGCGCGAAACAACTGACAATAATCGACGGCAGCGACAGTCTTTTCCGGAAAGAGGTGCTCAATTCATGCATTTTGAAGCGTGATCCGGGGAGGCTTCGATGTTAGCACAACACCACGCAGATCGTCGCTGTGATGCTGGTTGCGCAGCTATTGATGCATGAGCTAACATGCGGGCACCGAATGAATAATCCCATCGCCAAGGAAGAAAGACTGAGAGAAATCTTTCGTGAGCTCGAGTCGGTAGTCGTTGCTTACTCGGGCGGCGTCGACAGCAGTTACGTTGCTTACATCGCCAACTCCGAATTAGGACCACGCGCGGTCTGCATCACGGGACAGTCCGCAAGCCTGCCTGCTTACCAACGCGCGGAGATCGATCGCGTCGTCGAGAAGTTTGGTTTTCAACACGAAGTGATTCAGACGGAGGAGTTGGACAATCCCGGTTATAGCGCTAACAATCCAGATCGCTGCTTCTTCTGCAAGGATGAGCTGTACACCAGGCTCGAGTCGGTTGCGCGCGGGCGCGGCATCGAGAACATCGTTGATGGTTCGACTGTCGACGATCTCGGTGATTACCGGCCTGGCCGACGAGCGGCGCTGCAGCATGCCGTGCGTAGTCCTTTAATTGAAGTCGGTCTAAATAAGAATGAAGTTCGCGAGTTGAGCCGGCGGGCGACGTTGCCGACGTGGGACAAGCCCGCCAGCCCTTGTCTTTCCTCGCGCATTGCCTACGGAACGACTGTGACAATCGAGCGACTTAGCAAAATCGATCGCGGTGAAGAGATCCTGCGCGAGTTTGGCTTTCGAGAGTTCCGGGTGCGCCATCACGATCAGCTCGTGCGACTCGAGATTGCGCAGGCGGAGATGGACCGCGTGATGCGCAAGGAAGTGTTTCAGAAACTTGCGGCCCGCTTTCGTGAATTGGGATTCAAGTACGTCACTCTCGATCTCGAGGGATTCCGCAGCGGTTCCATGAACGAAGTTTTACCTAACGCCGAAGGCGTTGGCTAATTTGAGCCCAGGGTTGGCGCGCAGCGACAACCCTGGGTCGGCAATTCTCGGGTCCAACCCTGAAAGGGTTAAATTCGAAAGAGATTGAACGCCGGCACAAACCCTTTCAGGGTTATAGAAATGGC
>JAICQI010000172.1 GCA_025937955.1 Pyrinomonadaceae bacterium | reverse complement strand
CTGGACCAGATTGTCCTGTCGCCACAAACCTATGCCAGCACTGCACCAGGCGCATTCAAGAATGATTCTGTGATTCTTCCGCGCGAGGGTGGAAGTGCATCAGTACCGGCGCCGGCGCCACCGCCAAATCTACCGCCAACGGTTAGCATCAGCGCCAATACTACTTCAGGATATGCCCCACTCGCCGTGGCGTTTAATTCAAGTTCTTCCGATCCTGATGGCTCCATCGTTGCCTCTAACTGGACCTTCGGGGATGGCACAAGTGCAGCGGGAGTTTCCGCGAGTCACATCTATAGTGCCGGAACCTACACCGCCCGAGTAACAGTTACAGACAACGCCGGTGCGACTGCAAGCGCATCTCTAACGATCACCGTCTCCAACCCACCTGTGACGACGGGTCGAGTCAAGGTGCTGCACTGGAACGTCGCTTATGGCCGTGGCACTGACAATATCGTTGACTTGAACCGTCAGGCGAACTGGATGGCAAACATGCAGGCGGACCTGATCTCGCTTAACGAAGTGCCACCCGAGAACACGTCAATCTACGTCAGTCTGATGCAACAGAAGACGGGCGTAACCTGGTATTCGCACTGGGTGCCGATCACGCCCGGAAACAATGTGGGCCAACAGATACTCTCGCGCTACCCGCTGTTGAGCGTGGATCAGTTGTACATGAGTTTTGGACGGTCAGTGGCACGGGCGAGGGTGAGTATTGGTGGACGGACCATCAATTTCTTCTCGACCCATCTTTCATTCGAATCTTCTTCGTGGCGCTGGACGCAGTTGGCTGAGCTGAAGAGCTGGATGTCAGGGTTCGCGGAGCAGCGCATTATCGCCGGAGACTTCAACATGTGGGATGGCTTGGGAGAGTACCAGGATTTCGTGGTGACCTACTCCGATGCGTGGATCCAGGCGAAGAACGCGGGCACTGCCGTGGCCTATCCTGACAATCCGGATGGGAAAACACGGGGTGGACGAATTGACTTCATATTCCATTCTAAGTCCGCTTCGAGCCTGGTTCTCCAGGAAGTGAGAATGCCGGACCAACGAGACTTGAACAACCGTAACGTTTCGATCACGACGGGCAACTCCAATGACTGGGGCGTCAGACCCTCGGATCACAACTTCCTGGTCGCTACCTACGAGATCAGGTGAGATTTGGGTTGCCTCGACTGTAGGAATCGCACTTGGACCGGTCAGTACAGAGAGCGATAGCGACCTGGTCCAAACCATGAGATTTAGAGCGACGTAAATCTCACGTTTTGACGTTGAATTCCCCCGCCTTTTGGACCAACAGGCGAAAGCCTGTCCCTCAGTAGTGAAATAACAATGGGTTTTAGTAACAATATTCTGGCCCGTCAGGCCCACAGAATGCTGTGGGTCTGCGGACTGTTTCTCTTTTTTCAAACGGCAGCGGCTGCGCAGAACGCGCCGGTATTGATTACCCAGCCAAACACGACGCGCGCCGTCGCGCTGGAATCCATCACCCAGCGGAGGGAGCCTTTTCAACCTGCATCCCCAACTCCGTTTGGATCTGATGCTCGTACGCGCATCGTAGTCTTTGCATGGAATGCACAACTCAACTCAGGCGAGGGTCTAAGCGCGTACAGCTCAGACGTGCAGGATGCCTGGGGCCGCTTTTATCCACTCAAGGTCGAGAATGCTGTCTCTTTACCGGGGGTTGGTGGAGTCACGATGCTCGTACTCCGGCTCAACGACAGCCTTGAGGAGGTAGGCGACGTATTGCTACGGATTGGTTTGCGCGGACTGCAGAGCAATCGCGTGCGAGTTGGCATTGGTCACGTTGGTGGTGGACCACCTGATGGGCCTGCACCGACACCGACGCCAACTCCGACTCCAACACCGACGCCCACACCGACACCGACTCCGACGCCGACGCCGACTCCCACACCGCCTCCGCCTCCGACTACGGGGACGCGTGTGAGGGTCTTACATTGGAACGTAGCTTACGGGCGTGGCACCGACAACATCGTTGACTTGAACCGTCAGGCGAACTGGATGGCGAACATGCAGGTGGATCTGATCTCACTGAACGAAGTGCCACCCGAGAACACGTCAACCTACGTCAGTCTGATGCAACAGAAGACGGGCGTAACCTGGTATTCGCACTGGGTGCCGATCACGCCCGGAAACAACGTGGGCCAACAGATACTCTCGCGCTATCCGCTGGTGAGCACGGGTTCGTTGTACCTGAGTTTCGGGCGGTCGGTGACACAGGCGACAGTGAGTATTGGTGGACGGACCATCAACTTCTTCTCAACCCATCTTTCCTTTGAATCTTCCTCATGGCGCTACACGCAGATAGCGGAGCTGAAGAACTGGATGTCAGGATTCGGGGAGCAGCGCATTATCGCGGGAGACTTCAACCTGTGGGATGGTCTAGGTGAGTACGGGGAGTTGGCGACGCCCTACTTCGATGCATGGATACAAGCGAAGAACGCGGGCATTGCCGTGGCCTATCCCGACAACCCGGAAGGGAAGACACGTGGTGGCCGAATTGACTTCATCTTCTATTCAAAGTCGGCTTCGAGTCTGGTTCTGACAGAAACGAGGATGCCGGATCAACGAGACTTGAACAATAAAAACGTTTCGATCACGACGGGCAACTCTAATGACTGGGGCGTCAGACCCTCGGATCACAACTTTTTAGTCTCGACATTTGAACTCCGGTGACTGGCTGGATGTTCCGGCCGATTGTGCCCGTTATCGCGAGAAAAGTGGGAACGAATCTTCTTGGTCAGTATGTCCTTGATGAATCTTCCCACTTCCACCAGGTGCGATCGGTTTCGTGACGCAAATTCATGTTGGTAACGCGTGCGTATGTACCCCATCATAAACCGCACGCGATTCTCGTGTTTGAAGGACAGGCTTTCAGGGCCGCGAGCGGCCTTGGCCATAAGCCACTCCCCACACGCATCGATCAACTGGCGATACAAGAACGCGGAGGCCTCAAAAAGTTTCACTGAAGTAGCCGAATTCACCAATATCCGCCCGTCAGCTCCCACGTGTTCGCCAAGTCTCATCAAGGAATTAAACCGCCCATTACTTGTATGCCACTGGCGGTGAAACTGCTTAGTCAGGCGCTCAGGCTGAACATCCGCAAAAACCACTACATCAGGTACAAACATCGCCCGCCCGCCTGCGCGCCAGAATCGCACTAAGAATTCCAGATCCTGGCCTCGCGGGAAGTCTGGCGAGAAAAGGGCGTCCTGAAATACGTGGCGCCGAAACGCGAGATTGGCTCCCGCCAGGGGAAGCGGCCTTTCCTGGTCTGCGCACAGGGGGATGTTTCCATGATCTTGCAAAGCCAGTGGTGTCCAATGATCGGTAGTCAGCCACGGCGGAGGATCGCTTTTCCAGTTCGGCAGTATCTTTCCAGCAACGCAGTCGATTTCGGTGTACAGGTCGAATGCTCGTTTTATGTTTGAAAGCCAATCGGGATGAGCGCGTACATCGTCGTCGAAAAATACGATGATCGCTCCTCGGGCATTTTTTATACCTGCATTGCGACCGTACGAGAGACCTTGTTGCGGTTCGAATACATATCTCAGATTCTGGTGTCCCTGATTGATGAATGAGTGGACCACCTGCTTCGTAGAATCAGTCGAGTTATTATCAACAACGATGAGCTCATAGCTTACTCCTGAAGCTTCCTGCGTGAGGACACTCTCAATCGCTGCGGGAAGCATCTCGCACCGGTTGAATGTGCTGATAACTACAGTGATGTCGGTCTTCAGGTCCATACACTCGGCTTTGATGCTCAACTCGAAATCAAATGGGTTTTCTTGTGCAGCATGGCTTTGACGAATCGTAAAACTTCTACGAAGCGGGTGCCTTTCTGCAACGCACGCTCCGTCCGGTACGATTCTTTGATGTAAGCAAGCAAGTACCTCACTCGATTTTCATGCTTGAAAGAAAGACTCTCGCGCCGGCGCACGATTTCCCGGAGCCACCGGGCACATTCGTTGATCGATTCGCGATAAAGAAATGCAGGTGCTCCGAAAAGGCGTACTGTTTCAAGCGGCTGTGCCTGGATCCGTCCATCCGGGCCCATGTGTTCATAAAGCCGCATTAACGCATGATATTTGCCAGTCGTCATGTGCCACTTGCGATGATACGCTTTTGTTAAGCGCTCTGCTATTACCTCCGCTGTGACCACAACGTCGGGTGCATACATCATTCGTCCACCTTCGCGCATAAAGCGACACATCAATTCGCGGTCCTGACAACGCATGAAAGTGCCGGAGAATCCACCGATTCTGTCAAACACCGCACTGCGAAAAGCGATATTTGAAGTGGACCAGCAGATTGGGGTATTCGGAGCGGAGTGAATAGTGTCAGGCCCATAATCGGCGATTGCCAGTGGGCCCCAGTGGTCACCGGTAAGCCACGCAGGAGGATTGGTGGGCCAGCTCGGCAGGATTTTTCCGCCTACGCATTCGACCTCAGGATTGCTGTCGAATGCTCGCTTTATATTACTAAGCCAGTCCGCGGCTGGTCGCACGTCATCATCGGTGAATGCGATGATCCTTCCTCTCGCATTTGCGATCCCTGCATTGCGACCATGTGAGGGGCCCTGCCTGGCTTCGAATACGTAACGTACATTTCGGTGACCTCGCGTGCTGAACGACTCCACCACCTGCCGGGTATCATCAGTTGAATTATTGTCGACGACTATAAGTTCATAGTTCACTTCCGGAGCGTTCTGCCGGAGAATGCTTTCAATCGCTGCCGGCAGGACCGAGGCTCGGTTGTAGGTGCTGATTACTACAGATATGTCCAACTGGTCCGAAATACTCATTACTTTGTTCAAAACTCAAAGCTTGGGCCGGGTCAATACCACCTGCGGTAGCAGGTGGGTACACTATCAGGAGCTAAAAACACCAGCAAATTCGGATACTTCGTGCTACACACCCGCTATCGCAGGTGGTACTGACCCGGTCCAAGCCACTCAAAGCACTCCTTTAAATTCCTGATAGTACGAATCGGCCGAAGTTTTCAGCGACGAGCTCGCACAGTGCGTCGCAAAATGCCACGCGCCATCCGTTTCATTGATTCAGTAGTGAACAGCCTGCGAGTCTGGTTTTTGATTCGCCGCCATCCCATATCCTCATTAACGGGGATAGATAACAGTTCCGGCCACTCCTGGGCGATTATGTCTTTGTGCAACTGTTCGCGGCCCTTATATTCCCACGGGAGGCGCAGCATCGCCTCGATACTCGCGCGGTGTGTATACGGATATATCATGACAGGAGGACTTATATACCCATAGCGTCCAGGAGAGCTGTAACAAGGTATACGCTGCTCCAGAAGATAGAAATCGAGCGTTACTAAGCCGTCCGTTATTGGCAACTCTGCTAACCATCTCTCTCCTGCCTCTAAAAGATCCTTGTGTAGCGGCATCTTTGATCTTTTGAGCAACAAGGGCACCGTAATCTTTGTTGAAGGCGTATCACCGACTTCCCAGTAAGAGCGATATCCGCGAGCTATTTCTCCCCCAATGCCGGTAAGAAAAAAGCTTTCCTGCTGAAAAGAGTCAATCATGCCTGAACTGCGCCAGGCATTACCGGCTACGCAATGGCCCGTCCGTTCTAACCATGCGGCCAGGTCCGCCTCAGGTGTGATCGCTTTTGGAACCAGTTTGTAATTCAGCCCGAAACGGCGAGCAATGAGTTTGGCCACATACACATCACGCTGGGTGCTCCAACTATAGTCGTCACGCGTGTGGAAGAATACGCGGTGTACTTCGCTGTGCGCGCACGCAATCATCATTCGCGTGTCCAAACCGGCAGTAACGCTACACTGAACGGGCCGGTCAGTGACAGCAGCATGTATCAAACGCTTTACGCTGTCCGCCACAGTCCTTACCGCATCATCGGTATTAGGGTTCTCAGACAAACTTGTGGTAGGCCAGTGACGATGGGTGGTCCACTTCTTCAGATCCAAATAATAGTTTGGTATTAAACGATGGCACGATCGCCGCGGAGTAAGACCGAAGGGAAACCAAAGATCCTTATTCGGTATGTCGATGACCGCAACGAGTTCCTCATCGTAATCGGTCTCCGGAGTTCGCGGGATGAGGGCCGTCGTCGCGGACGCGATCTGTAACAAAGGCGTGTAGACGGCGGCCTGCGAGCCGAGCGGATCCAGATAGAGCCGGCAGCTTTCGTCTGTGAGCAACGCGAACACCCATCGTCCTGCTAATGCGTAGATAGTTTCTTCGCATCGCGTTTCGCCGCTCGGCGTCAATGAAAGCAGTTCGTCTTTGCGTACATGCAGCGTGTAGGAATCGCGTGCGAGGACGCCTTCGGGCGTAATGGGCCAACCCATCAAGTAGCCGATGTGGGCGCCATCACCGGTAAAGACATCCAGGACCGGTAAAGAGGGATGCGTCGCCAGATAGAAACCGGCCTTTTCTCGAATGGGCCACGTCGCCGGCATGTAGCTTTTGGTTGGTGAGATAATGAACTGGCGGACAAGTTCTGTAGGGTTTATCTCCATACTGTGTTCTGTTGAGGAGAGCTAAGCCTGTCGTCTTATCAGGTAGATATTAACCTCACCATCTCTTCTGCCTCTCATGAAGGGATAGAGCGCTCCTAAATAAAACGTCTTGTGTGTTAATAGCCCTCTCAGTCCCCCGTCACCGAGCCATCTTCGCAGAGGAGCATTGTCCGTATGCTCTATCGAAACGAGCTCCGCGGAAAGTTCATTGCATATTTGCACAACCTGCCAGCTAAAGATTGGAGTGATGTGTCCATATCGCTGATAATCAAGCTCGCTGAACCACAGAAAATAACCTGTACGTAGAAACTTTAACCTCGAGAGCCAGTTTTCAGGATTAGGTGAGGTAAGCAGCAGGTAACCGTTGGGTTTCAGCACCTTCAGGCAATTACTGATGAAGTGCCGGGAGTCGCGCAGATGCTCGATGACCTCAACGGCGACCACCAGATCAAATTGATTGGTCCATTTATCGGGAAAGTCCGTGTTTAGATCTACGTGATGGAACTCGGCGGTTGCCCGAAATCGATCGTCCCAGGAATCTACCGCCGTGACGTCAAATCCTTCGTCAATCAATCTCTGCGAAAACGCGCCCTCTCCGGCGCCAACTTCCAGCACTTTCGCACGTTGGGATAAGCCAATTCGCTTTATTCGAGAGATGCAGTAGCTATGCAGGTGCGGAGCTGCATGTATTTTCAGCCCGCGATACTCAACGTCATCTTTGTCCCTGGCAGGTTTTTGGCTACTCACAACTTAGAACTAATAAACCAAACTTTTGTGCTCGTTTCATAGCACCGTCATTAAGATTGGGGCAGAGTCCAGCGGTGATGCATGCACACGCGCCCAGACCCACCGCCCTTGATAACCGGACGGCCGTTGATTACGCCTTGCTCAACATCAAAGAAAGAAGCCCCTTCAATGTGATCCTGCAAGACGCCGTCGCTCCAGATAGCAACGTTTATCCTGTATCTACCGGGGGTAAGTGACAGCTCATCGAGCTGACAAACGAATTTCTCACCGAGCTCCGGATCACGAAGATCCTCTGGCGAATGGATAGCACTATTGAAGCTCGCTAGCGGTTGTCCAAAGTGGTCGTAAATAGTAAAGATACACGACGTGCCCGCTTGCACTCCCGTCGTATGAAAAACGAAACACGCGGGACGTCCTGTCGCCAGAATTCTGGAACCATTTTCTCCACCCGTGGAGATTTCAACCTTGCTTAGCTTTACCTCGCCGTGTCCGCGTCTATCCGCGCGGTCAAGCAGGTTCAGCGACTGCGTTTGCTCGAGCATCTGCAGGTAAGTGCCAATTGCCGCGCTCGCGGTTGTATCAGTATAGATGGAGCCGTTGTGAAGTAGTATGCCTCGTTGGCAGAGTGCCTGAACTGCCGCCATGTTATGACTTACAAACAGGACCGTACGACCTTCACCGGCTACTTCTTCCATCTTACCCATGCACTTCTTTTGAAAGGCGGCATCGCCCACCGCGAGCACCTCATCAACTAACAATATCTCCGGCTCCAGATGCGCAGCAACGGCAAACGCGAGCCGCAAGTACATGCCGCTCGAGTAATGCTTGACCGGTGTGTCAATGAATTTGTCGATCTCAGCAAACGCGACAATGCCGTCAAATTTCTGATCGATCTCGACGCGCTTCATACCCATGATTGCGCCGTTCAGATAGATGTTCTCCCGTCCAGTCAGCTCGGGATGGAAACCGACTCCGACTTCAAGCAAGCTTCCGACTTTTCCGCAAATCTGTGCGCGCCCCTCAGTCGGCTCGGTCACTCGCGAGAGAATCTTAAGAAGCGTGCTCTTTCCGGCCCCGTTGCGGCCAATCAGGCCCACGACTTCGCCTTGCCGGACTTCGAAGGAAACGTCCTTAAGGGCCCAGATGGACCCGCTCGCTTCACGGTGATTGCCGTCCGTGGATTTCGCCGCTCGAAATGGTTTCGTAGCCGCGCTGGCAAGCGTATCGCGGAGCGTCTTATAGCTTTCCTGCCTGTTACTGATTGAGAACTTTTTGCCCAAACCCTCCAGGCGGATTACCACTTCACCCATCAAATATCCTCACACAATATCGGCAAAACTTTTTTCCATGTGCCGAAAGTAAAATGCTCCGCCTATGAGAAGCAAAAGCGCTGCCGTTGCAGAAACGGCGATCATAAACCCCGGTACGGTGTTAGTGCCAAGCAGCGCCCATCTGAATCCTTCTACGACTCCGACCATTGGGTTCAAACCATATATAGTACGCCATGACGCAGGGAGGAGGCTGCTGGGGTAGACGATGGGGGTTGAAAACATCCACACCTGGATGACGAACGGCACGATGTATCGCACATCCCGGTACTTAACATTCAGTGCTGACATCCATAATCCCACGGCAAGCGAAGTAACAAGTGCCAGCAGTAAGAACAATGGCATCCAAAGTAGATTAATTGTGGGCGTGATTCCATAAAATGCCATCAATCCAAGCAGAACTACGAACGACAGTGCAAAATCCACCACACCTGCAAGCACGGTTGCAATCGGGATCACCAACCGCGGGAAATATACTTTCTTCAGTAGATTGGCACTTGCAACGAGGCTGTTGGAAGATTGATTCAACCCGTTGGCAAAGAATGTCCAGGGCACAAGCGCGGCCAGACTGAACAACGGATAAGGGATTCCGTCCGAAGGCATTTTTGCGAGCCGTCCAAAAAACAAGCTGAAGATCAGCATCGAAAATAACGGCTGTATGATGGCCCATGCAGCACCCAGCGCGGTCTGTTTGTAGCGCACCTTGATGTCGCGCCAGATGAGGAAGTAGAGCAACTCACGATACTGCCACAGCTCTCCGAGCTTGAGCGAAACCCACGTGTTCGAAGGCTCAATATTCAGGATGGGCGATTGACGCTTACTGGAAGCGAGTTGGGTCACCATGTCTTAGATTATCACGGGGAGTAGGGGAGTAGGGGAGTAGCCTGCGAAGCAGGCGTAAGCATAAAGCCTGGGGCGCAAGCCCCAGGTT
>JAICQI010000084.1 GCA_025937955.1 Pyrinomonadaceae bacterium | reverse complement strand
TGCGTTATAGATAGCTCCTTCATATTCGGCGATGGCAATGATCACGCCTCCGCCTTGTTGACAGAACCGCGCTGCGTTGTAGCCAACGTTGCCCAGTCCTTGCACCACTATGCGCTTACCCTCGAGACCCTTTTCCAGACCGACTTCTCTCATGTCGTCCGAGTGACTACAAACTTCTCGCAGGCCGAAGAAAACTCCGCGTCCAGTGGCTTCAAGTCTTCCTCGGACTCCACCCTGGGAGACAGGTTTTCCCGTGACACAAGCAAGCGCATCAATCTGTCCTGGGTGAAAGGCAGAGTACGTATCCACTATCCACGACATTTCACGCTGACCGGTTCCATAGTCCGGGGCGGGCACATCCACTCCGGGTCCAATGAAGTTTTTCTTGATCAGCTCTGACGTGTATCGACGCGTGATCTGCTCCAACTCTTCGACCGTGTAATTCTTTGGATTGATCTTCACAGCGCCTTTTGCTCCCCCGAAGGGCACGTCCATTACGGCGCATTTGTAGGTCATCAGCGCCGCCAGCGCCTTTACTTCATCTTCATTCGCGTCTTCGGAGTATCTGATTCCTCCTTTCACAGGCAACTTGTGGTGACTGTGCTGTGCACGCCAGCCTGAAATGACTTCGTAGCCGCTGCTAGTGCGCACAGGAAACTTAAAGGAATAAACACTGTTACAGACTTTAATCTGATCTAAAAGACCTTTTGGGTATTGTGTAAACGACGCTGCCTGATCAAAATAGATCGAAACATTGTCGAAAAAGCTCGATTGAGATTGAGTATCCATGGCAATTTACTCCTTTGGCTTAATCAGTTTTACCAATCATCTTACCTACGCCGTATTCGTCAAGCAGAAGCAGATAGTCGAGTGCCAATGCTTCGTCCTCTAACCGGTCACTTGGGTCGAGATCTCTCGCAGGCACGCTACCTCCGAGTCGATTTAATGACCAGCTGAGATACTGACGAATTGGTCCTCCGCAATGACGATACTCCTTGTCTTCGCGTTCAAGCGCTCGCACAACATCGACCGCGGACGTTCCTCTAACTTCTTTTTCTTGCAGTCGAAAGATCATTGATCGCGTCCTCGATGCCTCTAACAGACGGCCGATGCACCGCCGGCCAATATGATCGCCCATCGATTTTTTGAGGGAGTGCTGTCGAGGGTTGAACTGGAAACATTGCTGTCGTGATTCATAATTTGATTCCTTCATTTTCTTTCACACAAGTCTTTTGAATCGTATTCGTCACGCAGCACGAGAGCGAGAGTGTTTTCACGCGTGGATTGCAGGAGTTATCTCCTGTGTTGACGAAGGTGGCGCTATACTTGCAACGTCGAGGACGGCACCTGATCCCGGGTGGCGAGCCAGCATCATGACGATCTGTAGAGAAAGTGAGGAATATGACGATGCCGGATAACAGCGAGAGGAAACGCCTGAAGAAGAAAATGCTTGATCGATGGGAAAATGAGGGTGGCAGAATTACTGCTGATCCGGTGATAGCGAATGAAAGCAACCCGGCCAGCCAACGCAAGGGTAAAAACAGTCAAGGCCCCGCTTCGAACAATAGCTCGAGAGTTGACAGTATTTCGTCTCGTAAAACAAGGCGCAGACTTACTCAGAAATGAGCCGCCAAGCTAACACCTGTTATAGCAACGTGCCTCGCAAAATGAGGATAGCCGCGCTGAAATAGATCACGAGCCCGGTGACGTCCACCAGTGTCGCCACGAACGGAGCGGATGACGTGGCTGGATCAAGACCGATGCGTTGCAGAATGAAGGGTAGCATCGAGCCGACGACCGTTCCCCAGAGCACTACGCCGACCAGCGCCATCCCGACCGTTAGCCCCACCCTGAACCAATGCTCGCCGTAAGCTTTGAAGAAGGCCGACCAGAGCGCGATGCGTAAGAAACCGATTACGCCGAGAACCAACCCTAACGCGAATCCAGATAGGATCTCGCGCCAGATGACGCGCGACCAATCCCGGAGCGTCAACTCGCCGAGCGCCAGCGCGCGGATCACAAGAGTTGCCGCTTGCGAGCCTGAGTTTCCACCCGACGAGATGACGAGGGGGACGAACAGAGCAAGCACCACTGCTTGCGCGATCTGAGCTTCAAAGAAACTCATAGCGGTTGCAGTCAGCATTTCTCCCAGAAAAAGTATGATGAGCCAGCTCGCGCGCTTTCGAATCATGCGCGTGAGCGCGATTTGCATGAACGGTTCGTCGAGGACTTCGACACCGCCGATCTTTTGAATGTCCTCAGTTGCCTCTGCCTCTGCAACGTCGAGTACATCGTCAACGGTGACAATGCCGATCAGGGTTCCCGACGAATCCGTGACGGGCAAAGCCGTTAAATCCTCGCGCCGGAAGATCGATACAGCGATCTCCTGATCGTCGGCCGCCTTAAGAGCGACAAACTTGTTATCCATTAACTCAGCGACGCGGGTTTCGGCGGAAGCGAGCAGAATGTTTCTGATGCGAATGTCATCCATCAAAACGTCTTGCTCATCAACGACGTAGATTGTTGAAAGCGTTTCGCTATCGTGTCCGTATTGGCGAATGTGCTCGAGCACGCGTTCCACAGTCCAGTCCTGCCGCACCTTGACGTAATCTGGCGTCATGAGGCGGCCGATGCTGTCCTCTGGATAACCGAGCAGCGAGATCGCGATGGCGCGTTCTTCGGCCGTTAGCAGGCCGAGCATCTGATTAGTCACTGAGGCTGGCAACTCTTCAAGCAAGTGTGTGCGATCGTCGGGCGCCATGTCATTTAAGAGCGCAGCGACATCCGCTTGGCCCATTGCCTTCAGCAATACTTCCTGGGCAGCCGTGTTTAGATATTCGAACACAGTCGCCGATGTATTTCGCGGTAGGAGGCGGAAGACAATCACCTGATCTTGCGTCTCTAGCCGGTCAAACAAACTCGCAATGTCCTGGGGCGACTGTTTCTCAAGCATTCGGCGAATCGTCGAAGGATCACGGTCGCGAATAACATTCTCTAGAACGCACTTTAAATCGGGCATCACAACCTCCGGCTCGTTCTTGCATTTCAGGGATCAGATTGTGTCTACGTCGTGGATGTTGCAGCAAGGCCTTAGCCATGAGACAAGGTGACGACACCGTGACAACGCCTGCGAAGAACAAGTGTTTCCACGCTATTTCGAAGCGACCTTTTTATTTACCCTAAGTCTTTTGCAGGTTGATTTGGAAATGAGATCAAATTCATCATCGTTAGCAACTTCAGTTAAACGCTGGGCAAAGTTACTTATCGGATTCGCATGTTTCGGTTTCAGCATTGCCTTCATGAAACAGGCTAACTTAGGTCTGGGTCCCTGGGATGTTCTGAGCGATGGCCTGGCGGGATTAACCGGAATGCAATTTGGAACTGTGTCCATCATTATAGGAATACTACTGTTACTTCTTTGGATTCCGATTCGGGAAAAACCCGGTCTGGCGACGGTGCTCAACGCTCTACTGGTCGGTGCGTTCGCGAATGTGACCCTGGCCATTGTTCAGAGTCCAGGCAGTGCGTTCCTGCGAAGTCTTTGGTTCGTGACCGGGTTAATTCTTGCGGGACTCGGTACAGTTTTATACCTCGGTAGTCAACTCGGTGCAGGCCCGCGAGACGGTCTCATGCTCGGCTTAAGTAGGAGAAAGGGTTGGAGTGTTTCTCGGACTCGCACAGGTTTAGAAGTGCTTGTACTTATCCTTGGTTGGGTACTAGGTGGCGCCGTGGGAATTGGAACGGTCATCTTTGCGCTGACAATTGGGCCAACTATTCAATTCATTGCGAGCAAGGCTGGCCAGGACTTGGCAAGGCAGACGGTTCCGTCATGATCTGAATGCTCCGAACGGGTTTGTTATACTTGGCATTAAGCATCAATTACGAGGTAGCAAATGAGTATCCGTGGGCGATTACTGACTCTTGCAATCGGAGGTGTTCTTCCACTGTTAATAGTCGGCCTCGCGGTTCTGTGGATAGTTTGGAATGAAAAGCGAAATCAGCTGAATGAGTCCTTAGAGCAGCAGGCAGAGTTAGTGGGCGTAGTGTTCGACCGCTGGCTTGACGCTCAGTACCAACCGCTCAGAACAATCGCATCGTACCCTCCTGATCACCTGAGCGATCCTCCTGCTCTGAAAGGCAATCTGCACGCAGCGATTATCGGCCGCCCGCATTGGGTCGATCTGCGTGTTTTAGACTCAACGGGAAGAGTTATGGCAATCGAACCCGCCGGCGCGGGTAATCTGCCGACCGGATTAAGCGATAAGCTGCTCGATGAAGCGAAGCGTGGTGCTTCCGATATAGAAACGGATTGGACGCGGGGTGAAGGGCATTACCTTCTTGCGGTAGAAGCTCCCGTGGAAGGTGGTGCAGTGATCGCACGTATCGAAGGATCGGCGTTAAAGGATGCACTTCACGGGATTACGTTACCGGAACGAGCGGTCGTGACCTTACTTGATCAGAATCATCGCATCATTTATCGCAGCCAAACCACGGAATCCGCAGTGGGCCTGGATCTTAGTGGAATGAATCAACTGTCGGCGGTAAACGAACGTAATACCGCGGTCGTTGTTTCGAGAAGTTCGGTTGACGAGGTGGAGCGCGTATACGGTCTAAGCCGCGTGGGTAACACCGGCTACGTAGTCATGGTGGGTGTCCAAAGCGCCATTCTTTATGCGTCAGCATGGCGGCAACTGATGGGGTATGCGGTCATCGGCTTGATACTTGTGTTTTGCACAGTGACGGCCGCGCTGCTAATTGCACGAAGTATAGCTCGACCTGTGCGCCTGCTGAATCTTGCGGCCGAGGAGTTTGGCGGCGGAAATTTTTCTGCGCGTGCGCCAGCCAATGGACGGGATGAGATGTCGAGCCTAGGCAGGAACTTCAATGCAATGGCAGAGCGTCTACAGAAAAGAGAAGAAAGGTTCGCAGAATTAGATCGACTGAAATCTGAGTTTGTCTCGACCGTCTCACACGAGCTGCGCACACCTTTGACTACAATCAAAGCGCTGACGCGTCTTTTAATGCGCGAAGGATTGGATGAATCGAAAAGACGCGAGTACATTGAAACGATTTCGGTAGAGTGTGATCGTCAAATTGATTTGGTTCTCAACCTGCTCGATCTTTCGCGCATCGAAGGTGGTGTTCTGCGTGTCACACATCAACGAGTTGACGTGCAGGAAGTGATCTCCTCTGTCGTTAAATCCGAAACACGATCGGCCGAAAAAAGAAGACACGATCTGCGATTGGATACCAACCTAAAAGTCCCCGCAGTCTGCGCTGATCCGAAAGAGCTTCGTCGTGTTCTGTCGAACATAGTCGAAAACGCTATCAAGTACACACCAGACGGTGGGCGAATTGTTTTGTCTGCACTCCGACAGGATGGTCAGGTAGCTATTAGCGTCACTGACAACGGCCGTGGCATTCCACCAGAAGATATGCCGATTTTGTTCGACAAGTTTCACCGGGGTCGTCCAGCGCCTCACTCCGAAGCCATGCGTGGTGCGTCCACTGATGCGGAGTTCTTAGAGGACGCCGATGTTTCCGGCGTGGGACTCGGCTTATACCTCGCACGAAATGTGATGGAGCAGATGGGCGGGCGCATCACCGTAGAGAGCGAGGTTGGCCGGGGCAGCACATTTAAATTGCACCTCCCTGTGTGGCGTGACGGAGGCTGCAATAAACGTAATATTGAGGAGCGCGACGATGGCAAAACAGTTGTTGGTCGTTGATGACGATCCCAGTCTCTTGCTCGCAGTATCGGAAACGCTACGGGCGGAAGGTTACGAGGTGCAGACGGCTCGCCGCGGAAGTGAAGCGATGATCCGCGTTGCCGAATCTCTTCCCGATCTGATCATCAGTGACATTCGCATGCCTGGCATGGATGGCTACGCCTTTGTGCGTAATCTGCGCGCATCGCCGCGCACGCGTCTCGTACCTATCATCTTCCTCACGGCCAAAGACGAAACGGCCGATCGCATTGCGGGATTTCGTACTGGGGCTGACGCGTACGTCACGAAACCCTTCGAATCGGAAGAGCTGCTGGCTATCGTGAAGAGCATTCTCGAAAGAGTACAACGCACTCATTCCGATCTGGCGCGGATGTTCGGAGATCAAGACGACACCGCGATAGACCTTGTACGCGATGAAGAACTAACAGACGCAGAGTGGCGTGTTGCGGAAGCAGTCGCGCGTGGTCTCTCAAACAAGGAAATTGCTGCTGAGCTAAAGCTCAGTTTACGAACAATCGAAGGTCACATCAGCCGCATTCTCGACAAAAAAAATCTCAGCAACCGCGTGGAATTAGCCCTGCACGTGAGAGAACGACGCCAACCAGATTAATCTCACAACGCGCCACCTTCCTACACGAATCTCTCCTTACGTGTAAATACCCTGATAGTCAGGTGTTAACACGCTATTTCCAACTAGCGTTTCCCTCTAGTCTATGACTTGTAAGAAGTGAGGTTACATGACAAAGGGAGCGCATGAGGAATGGCTGTACCGGAGAACCAATACATCGTTCTGCCAGAAACAACGGTTGGAAAAAAACGAGGAGAAAGATGGTTGGAAACTCTCAGGCGATGGCTCGTGAAATGCCCGCAGTGTTCCGAAGTGCGGTTAGTCGTAGGAGCACACGAAAACGATCAATACGTCTGTAAGGATTGTGGACACAGTTTCACCATCAGGTTTTCAGCGGCGACAAACGATGCTCTGTCAAAACGACCTCCGGAGGATTAATAAAGTTTGGAGAAAGTAACAATGATTGTTTATCGCGGTCCAAGATTAATTGCAGAACCTGAGCTACGTTGGCCGATCGTCCTCTTAGCCGCCGCAATTACTGCGCTACTCGCAATACTGACGGCAGGTTTGTACTACGCGGCGATGACAAAAACCGATGTCAATTCTTATACCCAGCCGCGGCTGGAAGGGGCGTTGCAACCCGGTCAACCTGACTTTGAAGAATTTCGTCAGCACATTGCCATCGAGCAATTGGTGGGCGTAGAGAAGGTGCACCCATTCGACACCCTGGCTGTGGCAATGACGGCGAGGGTACGGAATAACACCGGCCGTACCATCAGTGGACTGGAATTGCGGGGTGCGATTCTGGACAGCAACAGTTCGAGTGTGCGCGAACGGACACTAGTGGTGATTCCACTGCGACAAAAGATACTTCAGCCGGGTGAGGCCATCAACACACGCATTCTGCTCGAGAGCATTGATAAGGACTCGGATCGAGCGCACTTAGTCCTGGAAGTTACGGCAATGCGCTTTGACGAGTCGTAAGGGCTGGAAGGAAAGCAGAAGGTCGGTTCGATAGATAAGGAGGATGGACCAAGCTGGTCCCGCAGCACAGAAAGCGAAATCAACATGGAGGCAATAGTTGAACGATCGAGTTTAGAACCTTGGCCATATCAATCTGGTCGGTTGGCGCCGGTCAGGAACATCGTGAAACGTGTCTTTGGCTGCTGGCACCTGAAGGTGAGCCGGCCATTTACTCGAGGCGACGAGACCTATCAGACGTGTATCTCTTGTGGTGCTCGGCGCCGGTTTGATCTGGATCAGTGGACCTCGGTGGGTGGTTTTTACTAGCCGAAGAGACAGTCTGTCTTATATGGCAGTCGTCGATAACACAAAGAAGACGATCGCTGGATGGAGAAAAATGGTAGCGCAAATAGCAAAAACTGAACGCAAGCATGCGACGGCGCCTGGTACGTCGGCTCAGGAAAAGAAGCTTCGGGTGTTGATTCCGTATGACGGATCGGAAACCGCGGAAGCGACTTTGAAAGATTTAAGCAGGGCGGGTCTGCCACGTGAACTTGATGCGCTTATCGCGGTAACGCAAGTTTGGTTGCCTTCATCGCCGTACGAGATCACCAGTGCGGTTAGCGCTCGCCGAATGAAGTTGTTGACTTCAGGACTGTCGTCCTATGTGCCGGCGCTACAGGAGCATGAAGAACAACGCGTCTTATCCCTTGAGGCTGAGCGGAGGCTGCGGTCCATGTTTCCTGAAGGACGGGTGAAAACTGAAGCGATTCAGGATACAGCTGCAATGGCTCAAGCGATATTAGAAAGAGCGAAGCGCTGGGGTGCTGAACTTATTATTTTGGGATCGAAGACGGATCCTTCATCACAGATAAGTGATCATGCAGGACCTGCTCTTCGAGTGGCACAGGATGCACACTGTTCCGTTCGGATTGCGCGACCGTCTGATCGAAAGGCTGATTCGCCGAAACAGATAGTGATTTTTGTAGATGAAAGTTCTTCGTCGCACGACGTGGTTAATGCAGTCGGCGAGCGGATTTGGCCAACAGGAACAATTGCAAACATGGTTATGACGCGAAAACCTGGGCCACATCATGTCACAAGGGATGGTGAGGTCACGTCGGTTCTAGACTCCTTGGCTGATACGTTGCGAGCGAAGGGTCTGAAAGTTTCAGTTGAAATCGTGGATGGCCAGCCTGAAGAGGTGCTTTTGCGAAAGACTCAGGATGCCTCGGTGGGTTGCGTATTCGTAGATCCACACCATGGTGGAGGCGACCTTAACGCGAGCGGCTTAAGCGCCGGCGTGAAGGCGCTCATCCTGGGAGCGCAGTGCTCAATAGAAGTCGTACGGGCGAACAGTTCGAATGATCAACATTTAAAACCGGCCGCCTGATTGATTTCGTTGGCAAGGAGTTAAGTCACGGTTGGAGGGATAAGATGAAAGTTTTACTTGCGGTAGAGTCGATTAACACTCTGGATATTCTTATTAATGAAATGAGTGCTCGCTTGTGGCCCTCAGGGACAGAAGTCCGTGTGCTTTCGATCATTGACGATGCTGACCTTTCATTGAAAACCTGGGGTGACGAAGGTTACGGACTTTCCGCGTTGCGACGAGAGATGCATATACGAGGCGAACAGATTTCTGCTTTAGCAGTCGAACGGCTACGAGAAATTGGGATTCCATCGCAAGTGGTAATCATGAGTGGAGATCCGGAATTCTTAATCTCGTTCGCGGCCCGGAGTTGGCCGGCGGATCTCATTCTTATCCGTGCAAACAATCGTGAGGACTTTCGAAGCCTGTTGCTCGGGAGTGTGGCGAAGTCAGTTGTTAAGAGTGCGCCTTGTTCCGTCGAGGTCGTTCGGGCTCGCGCGCAAGCGGATGCAATTACCGGGGAACGTGGCTTCAGAGTACTGCTGGCTACCGATGGCTCCGAGGCGTCGATAGCTGCATCGAAGGCGATCGCGCAAGTGAGTTGGCCTGATGACACTGAGGTCAGAGTGGTCAGTGTCGTCAACCCGATGGTCTATTCGTTAGAGGAGCTTGGCGTAACTGGCGATCAAAGCACTGACTACGCCCACCGCGCAATTGGAAAGGCTGTTCAAGTGTTGAGTGACGCGCCTGTCAGAATCTCAGCGGAAATCATCGCTGGCAACGCCGCCCGACAAATTATTGCGCGGGCCAAACATTGGGGAGCTGACCTGATTGTTCTCGGCGCGAACGAACGACGAGGTTTAAGTCGCTGGCTCTTCGGCAGCACCGCTGCGGCTGTTGCAAACCGAGCGCACTGTTCGGTCAGGGTTATTCGTGAAAAGGACGTTTCACTGGCCGGCAACTCGTTGCAAGAACTTTTCAGTTTCTCTCCAGGCACTGCAGAGAGTGCGAACGAGTTGCAAGCATCCAGGAAAGCTGCGTGACGGCACAGTCCTTAGCAATAAATCATCCACGGAATTGGAGTTAGTAAAATGAAGCGAAGATCAAAAAAGGCAACAACCATCTATATAACCGAACTCGACTATAACCGTCTTAACGGCTTGATCGAGCGTACGCGCGAGCGCAACGGCACCGATCGAGAATACTTGAACAAGTTGGAAGCAGAGCTCGATCGAGCAGAGATCGTTGATCCAAAAGATATTTCGGGGGACGTAATCACAATGCGCTCTAAAGTGCGGTTGAAGGACTTAGTGAGCGGGGAAAGCAATACTTACTCACTGGTGTTTCCTACGGAGGCGGATTTTGCCGAAGGAAAGATCTCTGTTCTGGCGCCAATTGGTACCGCGATACTTGGTTTCAGGAAGGGCGACACCATTGAGTGGCAGGTACCATCAGGCTTGCGCAGGCTTAAAGTTGAGGAGGTTATCTATCAGCCGGAGTCGGCAGGTGATCATAATTTATAGAGAATTGACAGAAAAGCCCGTCCAGTCTGGATCCCAGCAGGAAGGGGGCGCAAACATTTCTTAAAACACATTTGCTCTTTTTGTGGCTTTTGTGGCGTAGAAGGGAAATTATGAAAGCCCATATCAAGCTCGGCCGCACTCGTTACGACGCGAATGTAAATGGTGAGTAGAGTTCAAGACCGTAGTCGTTAAGGAATCAGCCAGACTTTGGATGAGTGCCGGTCTATATCATTTGAATTGTTATTTGTAAGAGAGGGGTTCACTGGTGAGTCCCCTCGTGTTTACATACGAACGAGCAAAAGTGAGAACGCGAATAGGGTAAATAAAAGACGACAGCCCATCAACACGACGTGGTCTTAATTTGGTGCTAGTTAAAGCACGCAAAGATTGTCGACTGAGTCGCCACAAGACCGGCTCGCGATGCATGGATGCTAAGAAACGTTCCCTCACCGCAGGACGAGAGCTAAGATCGTTCAATCTAACGTCCCACGATCTGGAACATGCGTTGGCGTCGTGGTACTCGGTATGACATGACCTTGGGGACAACTTAGATGATTTCGACTCAAACTCAGCGAGACGCGTTTCGTTGGCGAATTCATCAGGGGAACGCCGAAGCGCCGAAAGAAGTCTTGACCTAGCTATTGCCCATCGACCTTCGATCGAGCTTTAGTCACCTAGCCAATTGAAGCCGCTCATTCCGTTGTTTTGGAAGCCCGCCAGCGATGCGATTGCAGTGCTCAGGTCACGCTCAGGTCAAGCATTTGTTGACTACTCGCCAATAGAAACATTAAGATATGCACGAATGTGCAGGTATGCATATGCATATCTGAGGCGTTTAATAGAGTCATACGATTGGGAGAAAGGCGTCGAATGAGACAGCAACTCAGTGAATTCAAGGCAGACTTTTTCAAAGCTCTAGCTCACCCCTTGAGAATATCTATCCTTGATGCCTTGCGAGACGGTGAGCTGACCGTCAACGAGATCAGCCAACGTTTTGAGGTCGAGCAGGCTAACGCCTCGCAGCAACTTGCTGTATTGCGCAACAGAAATATCGTCGTCACTCGTAAAGAAGGCGCGAACGTCTATTACTCCGTGAGCGACAAAAGCGTATTTAAGTTGCTTGATGCGGCCAAAGAAATCTTCAATCACCACCTCGTCGGCGTGCGCAGCATGCTTGAAGAGATTCACGCGCTCGCGCCAACTAAAGCCGCACGCCGGTCGGCGTCTCAGCGCGTTCGTTAAGAACCTGCTCGATCATTAATGCCGGCAAAACTCATGAGAGAAGGGAAGGTTCGAGGGCGTGGGGAGAGTTTGGCGATCGGATTATCAGTCATGAAGTCTCGACTTCACGGGTTTGGTTGTTTCGCGACTGTTCATATTCCGAAACACTGTGCCATAGCAGAATACGCCGGTGAAAGGATTACTCGCACTGAGGCGATGCGGAGAATGAGACAACCCGGCGTGAAGCGCATCAGTGAATTGGATGCGGACCTTTATGTCGACGGAAGCGTTGATGGGAACGATACAAAGTACATTAACCACTCCTGCCAGCCTAACGCAGATGTCTTCATTATTGATGGACTCATGATCGTCTTTGCACTGCAGGAGATCGTGCCGGGAGAAGAGATAACAGTTGACTACTTAAACTCCTTCGAAGAGGACCGAGCGGTCTGCCAATGTCGCACTTCGTCGTGTCGACGAAGTCTTAACCAAAAAGCCGCGTGAGAACTGGTTCTGAGCACAAAACCGGCAAGAACTTCCCCAGTACTCCTTTCTAAAAGAAAACCGTGACGTCGCTGAATAAGAAATGGATTCCAAAATCGGTTTTGTGCTTGCGAGCGGGATACACCCGGCACGACTTGACGTCAGATCTAATTGCGGGTGTGACCGTTGGGTTAGTAGCGCTTCCGCTGGCTATGGCATTTGGGATCGCCTCTGGTGTTACGCCGCAGGCCGGCATTTACACGGCAGTCGTCGCCGGCTTTCTCATATCTGCTTTAGGTGGTTCGCGTCTTCAGATCGGTGGTCCTACGGGAGCGTTTGTGGTCATCGTGGCTGGA
>JAICQI010000108.1 GCA_025937955.1 Pyrinomonadaceae bacterium | reverse complement strand
TAGCCTTCGCCGACGTGCGTCCAACGCACGCGTCCCAGTTTGTCGAGCACGAACAAAGTGGGCCAGGCTTCGACGCCGTATGCCTTCCACGTCGAGTAGTCCTGGTCAGTGACTACCGGGTACTTAATGCCCAACCCTGCAACTTCGCGCCGCAACTGATCTATGTCTCTTTCAAAGTCCAATTCCGGAGTGTGCACACCGATGATTGTCAACCCTTTGTCACGATATTGCGCATCCCACTTTTTGAGCGATGGCAAGGTGTTGCGGCAGTTGTAGCACGCAAACGTCCAGAACTCGATCAACACCACGCGTCCATGCAAGCTCTTGAGCGTAAGCGGTTCGGAATTGATCCAAAGACCGTTCGATATTTCGGGCGCCCCGCGCGCTTTTGTTTCTTCAATCACGGTTTCAGACGAGGCCATTCCACCTCCCGATGACAGACGTGAGATCCCGTCGCTCACGACCGCAAGGGGTCCGCGGCCCGTTGCGTAACCAAACGCCACGATCGCAATTGCCATAATCACCAGCAGCGAGACGAAAATGATATTTTGCCGGTGCATGTGACTGATGATGACAGATTTTGCGCCCTTTTGCTTTCTTTTCGACACCCTAGAAAGTACGAATTGAAGACTACCCGATAGTGTTAGTCGTTATACGCGAAGAGATTCAATTCTGGAAGATGTAAAGGGCGGTCAGAGGTAGCCGCCCTTACATAAGTTACCTGTTCCGGTCGTTAATAATCGATCCTGCCGACGACGGTCAGATCGAAACCGCCGGTTACCGGGTTGATGTTCACTACGAAGTTGGCGCTGCCGCTCGCTCCCTCAAACCGGCCCGTGCCTCCCAGGAAGTAAAAGACGCCCTGATCAACACCTGCAACTGGATCCAGGATTCCGTCAATCTGAATTTGAAGCTTATCGCCATTGGCAGCAGTCAGCGTTGCTTCTCCGCTGGAGTGTAATACACCGTTGCTGTCGGGAGTGTATTTGGGGTTCCCGATCACGGTCCACTGACCAAGGTGAGTCGCCGTACCCGAGCCCGTGGCGACGGCGCCAATCGGGAGCCCTGATGGATCAGTGATGAGAGTCGCGACACCCGACCCGTGAAGCGCGAACGGGCGTTCAACGGCGAACGCTGGCATCGTTCCCAGCAGCAGTAAGAGTGTCAGCATCAGAGTGCGTATTTTCGTAAAGTGTTTCATTGCCATTCTCCTTCAATATAAGTTATTGATTCCGAGTGACATATAGAGGTGATAACTCACGACCTCCATACCTCCTCCGGGCGCGGGGGCCAGTGTTAATGACCGGCTCCAGCGTGTTATCAATCTAGAGTGGCAAGTACTCAGAAAACATCACACTGTAATTTTTTCGGATGGATTTGCAGTGGGAATAGTTCGTATGCCGGAGGTCGTGGCCGACCACCGAGGGAGCGGCCTCGGTTGAACCGCTCCCGCCGATAGTCGCTGGCTGAGTGTCATCGCTGCCCCAAGCATCGCGAATCCCAACCAGAGAGCCTTTGTCCTATTGCCTGATGAAGATGAAAAAGCGGATGGCGTATTACCACGGTGAGAAAAATTTTTTGAGACGCGTTTTTAGCCACGGATGCACACGGATTTATACACGGATGAAGAAATTATCTGATTAGATCCGTGTATGAAATCCGTGTAAATCCGTGGCTATCTGTCGATCGAGCGGACCTCGATCTGGCCTTCGCGTACTCGGGTCTCGAAGCGAGGTTGAGGGAATGTCGCCGGACCGTCCACGACGCTGCCATCTCTGACGTTGAAACGCGAGCCGTGCCACGGACACTGGACCACATCGCCTTCCAACTTGCCCTCTGACAACGGACCGCCAAGGTGCGAGCACGTGTGGGCCAGCGCACACACGTCACCTTCGCAGCGAACCAGAAGCACCGGCACTCCTCCAGCATCAGCACGCTTCAGCTCTCCTTCTCGAAGCTCAGCGTCTGACAGTACCGGCACGAACTCTTTCGGCATCTCCTGGGCCGCAGCATGGTTCACTCCAATCTGCTCGGAGAAAACAAGGTGGCCACCCAGGTAAGCTGACGCGCTCGAGACTGCGTAGCCGAGCATGGCGAAGCCCACCCCCGCGGTCCGCTTCTGCTTGCGCCGGAGAACGAGCGACGTCGTGTAAAGCACTGTCGCACCTACATTCAGCAGGCCGTGCAAAAGCCCGACTTTGCGCGCGCGCCCGTCCGTCTCCGACCAGTCAGTCAGTCCCGTCACGGCCGCTCCTGCTGCGCCCACTAGTCCGACCGCGATAGCCGCATCAGCGCCGGCGCCAAGCTCTCTACGACCGCTGATGGACTCCATCGCGTCCAGCGCGAGGGCTGCGGTCCATGCCCCGAGCGGCACGTCCGTCAGCACCGGGTGCAGCGGATGACCGAGCCAGGTACCGTGAAAAATATTCTTCAGTTCCCTGCCCGCCGGTCCGGCCGACTTGAATGCGTTTCGAACGAGCGGCTGTATCTGATCGCTCAATTGATCGAGCGCTTCCTGTTGCTCGACGACCTTGATTAAAGCTTCTGTAGCCATGATCCCTCCCATTTGCCTGACAACATCATCGTGCGGAAATGTTAGGTGCAAATGGCAGTTCTATGACGTTTACTTGTCACAGGGAATTCTGATCACGAGCTGTAACTTCTTTTGTGGTCTTGAAGGCAATGCCGTGTGAGGTGACATTGCCGTGGGGGAGGATGTCGCGTTCCGCTGACGCGTCTGCATCAAGCGTGAACTGATTGAGAATCGAATCAACATTTGGTACGTAATGACCTTTCCCATTACTTGATGAAGATGAAAAGTGGATGGGTGTATTACCACGGTCAGAAATCTTTTCTAAACACAACGGATCGATTTTCAAAAAAAGACCTTGCCATCAAAACTCGATTTACTAAAATAGGTGCGACTTTTACCAACCTCCCCTGAGCGGCCCTTCGAATCCCGTCATTCGATCCCAAATGCAAGGAAAGGTAGCTATGACGTATTACAAAAATGCGCTCCCAATGATTCTCTCCCTGGTGTTTGTTTTAGTTTTCTGCTCAAACGCCGGCTTCGCCCAGACAGCCGGCGAAACAAACCTGGCCCAAAGAGTGGCAAAACTGGCAACCAATCTTCTGTCAGCGAAGACGGAGCGCGATCAGAAAGCATTGTTGGAAGCTGAGCCCGACTTGATCACGGTTGAGCTGGTCCAGGTGTTACGCAAACACGGGGAGACCCTCACCCAGCGTCGCGAAACATCGCAAGCCCTGATCGCGCTGCGACTCACGCGGTCGATTGCGGAACGACTCGGTGACGAAGAGAGCGTTGCATTCGCCATCAACTTGCTGGCGACTAATTATCTCTCACGCGCAGAATATCCACAGGCGTTGGGGTTGTTCGAGGAGCATCTGTTGTTGGCACCGATCAAACGCGATCGCGCATTGACCGCCCGTACACTCAACAGCATCGGCACCATAAAACGTCTCACGGGAGACTATGCCGCCGCGCTCGATTACGCGCAGCAGAGTCTCCGGCTGGCAGAGGAAACAGGTGACAAAAAGATTCTCAGTAACGCACTCAATAATATAGGCCTCATCCACAGGGAGCAGGGCAAGTATGCACGTGCCCTGGAATATTTCGAAAGAAGTCTGACGTTGAGTGAGGCCTCAGGCGACAAAGTTGCAATCAGCCAGTCTCTTAACAATATGGGGGTCATTCACGGCTCGCAGGGAAATCAAACGCAAGCGTTGGCGTATTTCCAACGAGCTCTGAAGCTTGGGCAAGCTTCGGATGACAAGGTCATGATTGCTAACGCCTTGAACAATATCGGCCTAACTTACTACAAACAACGAGACTATCCGCGGGCCCTTGAGTATTACCAACAGAGCCTGGCATTGCGCGAGCAGTTAAACGATAAGCGCGGGGCCGCACAATCGCTAAACAACATTGGCATTGTTCACCGCTTACAGGGCAACTATAAACGGGCGCTGGAGTACTACCAGCAAAGTTTAGCGATACGTGAAAAGTTGGACGATCAGTCGGGCATGGCCCACGTTTTAAACCACATCGCCATCATTCATTACCTGCAAGGCGACTACCCTCAGTCGCTGCAAATCATTAAACAGGTAATCGAGATTGCAACGCGTCTCGAGAGCCCCGAACTCTTGTGGAGAGGCTACGAACATGCAGGGCGCGTATATACCGCCTTAAAGCAATACGATGAGGCAGAGAAAGCGCTCACCACTTCCATCAACACAATCGAAAAGATGCGCTACCTCGTTGGCGGTGGCGAATTAGCGCGCCAGCGATTTTTCGAAGATAAGTTTCCACCCTATACGGCAATGGTCGAGTTGGCATTTAGCCGTAACCGGCCCGCTGATGCCTTAACTTATAGTGAGCTCGCTAAGGCGAGGACGTTGCTTGACGTGCTTCGTAACGGGCGTATTCCGATCAACAAAGCGATGTCTCGCGAGGAGCAGGAGAAGGAGCGTGTTTCAAACGCCGAGCTCGCTGCACTTAACGCGCAGATCTACGACGAGAGGCAGCGTTCTAAACCAGATCTCAATCGGCTGGCTCAGTTGGAGCCGCTTCGTGAGAAGGCACGCATGGCCCACGAGGCTTTCTTAACCAGTCTCTATATCAAACATCCCGACTTAAAGGTGCAACGGGGAGAGGCGATGCCGATCACACCCGCGGAGGCTGCTGCACTGATACCCGATGCTTCGACAGCAATCGTCGAGTTTGTTGTCACTGACGACAAGTCTTATCTGATTGTGTTGTCTGGTGATACTAACAAAAGCAGTCCTTTGAAGATTACACTGCACTCACTCAAGATCACCTCTGACCAATTGTCTGAGCGAGTGAACGAATTCCGCCGCATGCTGGCCGAACGTGATTTGAATTATCAGGATGCGGCGCGACAACTCTACGATCTGCTACTGAAGCCTGCCGAGGAACAGTTACGCGGTAAGAAAACACTTTGCATCGTGCCTGATCGCGCGCTATGGGAATTGCCATTCCAGGCGTTACAGCCAAGGGCGGGCGTCCACTTGCTGGAAGACCACACGCTCTTCTATGCACCATCGTTGACAGTGCTGCGAGAGGTGACGAAACAACCGAGTACTGCAACACACCTTAAAACCCTGCTGGCATTTGGTAATCCGCAGTTGAGTGGGGAAGCCAGTTCGGTTAGAGGAGACGACGTGGTAACGAGATTCGGGCCTCTGCCTGAAGCTGAAAAAGAGGTCAAAACTCTTGCACGACTCTATGGCCCAGCTAAGAGTCAGATATTTATCGGTGCAGAGGCACTCGAAGGAGTTGTAAAAACTGAAGCCTCGAAATACCAAATCCTTCACTTCGCGACGCATGGCTTGCTGGACAATCGCAACCCGTTGTTCTCGTACCTGACGCTGGCGCAAACAGCAGGTGCTACGAACGAGGACGGGTTGTTGGAAGCGCGTGAAATCATCAACATGGATTTACATGCGAAGTTGGCAGTACTTTCGGCCTGTCAGACGGCTCGCGGGCGGGTCGGGGCGGGAGAAGGTGTGATCGGCATGTCGTGGGCACTGTTCGTGGCGGGTGTGCCGACAACAGTGGCGAGCCAATGGAATGTGGACTCGGCGAGCACGACGAGTTTGATGATCGATTTCCACCGCCGTCTGACGACTAAGTCGAAGGAAGCGAAAGCGGAGGCGCTGCGACAGGCAGCCTTGGGACTGCTGAAGAGCGAGCGTTACCGGCATCCATTCTACTGGGCCGGATTCGTGATGATTGGTGACGGCTGGTAAGGAGAATATTGGCCGCAGATAAACGCGGATGACGCAGATCAGCAATTCTGATCTGCGTCATCTGCGGCTAATTGATCGGATGCTCGCTAATAATTTTGCGACGGCAGTTGACTTCGGATTTGCTTTTAACAGCGCCTGAAATTCACGCTCCGACTTCTCGATCAGGCCGTGTTTCCAGTAGAAGACTCCCATTGCAAGATGCGAACTGCCAGCTGATGCCTTCAGCTTTGCGAGCGTGTCTACAGCAGACTGGTCCAAAATTTTAAAGCGCGCTTCGGGCAACGGTGGCTTAGGTGAAACAATTGTCGTCTCACCCTTCAAAGCGCTGATTTGCCACGAATAAATTACACCTCGCGCGAGTGGGTTTGGTATGGTCCACTCCGTACCGGTTACTGGACCACTGCTGCCAACCTGACGAAGCTTAGAGTCAAAAACAGCCACAATGTAATGGCTTGCCCCATCCAGTGCCCGCCAGCGAAACGTCGGTCGATCAGTTTCGATTACCACATCCGTCGGATCCAACGGCGCAAACGTACTTTGCTGCTCGAGCGTGCCGCGCAAATTTGCCGCGCCTGTGGTCCATTCTGTTAAGGCGGGCGACGGGCGAAGCTGGCGAGCAGCCAATACTCTTTCGACACTCTCTCTTAAATCCGCCGGCAACTGCTCGAGTCCTTCAAGACGGCCGCGCTGGTTCACTACGACCTGGCCACCGGCGTCATTGAGTGCGATGAGAGGTTCCTCATGCGCCGGCGCCGGTACAGGCGATGGCTGTTGTTTTTCAGGGACTTGTGCCGGCTTGTCAGGTGCCGGCGGTTCAACTTCCGCAACTCGTTGAGCTGACGGACCCCTGGTCCATAAGAAGACCGCTATTGCCGCAATGAAGACTGCCGTAACTGCGGCTATGGCCCAGGCAGGATTCGGCAGCAACGACCATTGGTTCCATCGCGATGGTGTGCGGTCAGCACCAACGATCGTACGAACCGGCTGCTGCTTGAATGCAAGCAGATCTCTTAAGTCGGTAGCACATTTGGAACATAGCGCGACGTGACTATCGACAATCTCCCGATCGATATCGTCCACCTTGCCATCAACGTATGGCTGCAAGTGTTGGTCGTAATCGAGATGAAACCGCCCTTCACCAGACTCGAACGAGGGGCTGATGGCGGCCTTCGTAGCAGCGGGCAGCATGTGTGTCAGACGCTCGTGGCACATATCGCACGACGCCAGGTGACGATCGACCGCGAGTAATTCGTGCGCGTCCAATGTGCGCCTTGTGTACCCTGCAAGCTGAGCCTGTGAAAGGTGTTCCGACATCATCGGGCTACTCAGACGGAAATCCCCAAATGTGCCCTCCTTATCATTAGAGTCTGACAAGCGGCTGATATTACTTAACGACTGAATTTTTCTCGATAATTGCGCTCATCCGCCGCTCCAGGCGTTCTCGCGCACATTTCCGTAAGTTAATTACCTGCTGCCGCCTAGCGCCGAGCAACTCAGCAATCGTTACGTCATCAAGCGGCAGCTTATTCCACAGTTTGAGAAATTCGGCGAGCGGTAGTTCTATTGCTACGGCAATCTGTTCGATTGTCGCCGTGCGTGTGTATGGCAGCAGGCTGACCAGGTCCTGCCCTCGGGCATCTTTGAAGTTAAGCAATAGTGCAAGGCGTTGGCGACGTGGTAATTGGCAAACTTCCTGCCAGAGCAACGCGAGCATGTGTTGCTGTTCGAGAATAGCGTCGAAATCCAAACCCGGGGCAGCCAGATTCGTCACTGTGTCAAGCTGCTCATCAGGTTGATCTTTCTCACGACAGATATCCGCCACGATGTTCACCAGTTCATCGAGTTTAATGGGACTCCCGCACGACTGAAACAGAGCGTGCAAGAGACTCGAGAGTTGCGCGCGATCGATACCAACGCTTGGCAGACCTGCAGTTTCGATCCACTCGACAGGGTCCTGCCGTATTTTCTCGAGAAGCCTTTGAGGCGTAAGCGCATCTTTGTTACGCCATTCTGCGAACCCGGAAATCAAACCGGAAGCCTGGTTGGTCCAGAGAGCGAAAGCTGCATCGTGCGACAAGAGATAACGCAACCTGTTTTTAAGCCGAGCGCGACGCGGATACTTCTGGCGCAGATAAAGATTGCACGCGTTATAAGCGGTTGCGGCTATGTAACCGCGAAAATCGGCGATAGTTCCTTGCGGGCGGTCGTTCCTGAACTGACGCAGCCGCGAGAGCAGGTTGGCAATGATGTCGTTAAATAGATCGCTGGCATCCTGAGTTGATGCGGCGCCACTGGTGTCGAGGTAAAAGTGCAAACTGGCGCCGAGAATTTCCTTAACTATCGGCACTGCGTGCTCATCGATGAGACTTGCGAGGCAGCGGTCTGCCTGCTCCTCGTCTGTCGCCTCGATAAACGCGAGTAAGAACTGATCCATCGAGGCGCCACGCGTTTGGGAGCCGCGTTGCGAAGCATGTTTGATAAGAGTGGCGCTCGTGCTGAAACCTCCCGGCCTGCCGCCGTGAAACGAATCTGGGTTCGTTTCTTAGTAGGTTTGAACATATACAGCAGAATGAAGTTTCCTCGCAACGTCATTACGCCGAGGAAGAAACACCCAACTCGCTTGGGTGTCGATTCATGAAACCTTTCGCACTCCGTTGATTTCTTCAATTGCCCGATCAATTTGCTCTACGTCACCGAGCAACACAAGCACGTCTTCAGATCGAATTGTCGTTTCCGGCCCTGGATTGATCTCCGTATGACCTTCACGAGTGATTGCGATAATACTCCCGCCCGTCTTCTTTCTTAATCCCAAGTCTCCGATCGTCTTCCCGACCGCAAATGAATCGGCTTCGACAAACAGTATTTTGGTCGAGGCGGTGTTAAGCGCTTCGGAAATCTCATTCATATCAACAATCGGCAACGATGCCACGCGCAGCATCTGGTAGCTTTCGCTCCTGATGGCAGTGACCTGGCGTTCGATGACATGTTGCGCGATGCCGTACTCTCTGAGCACGCGTGAGAAGATCTCAATGCTGGTCTCAAACTCTTCAGGGATTACTTCATTAGCGCCTAACTCGCGCAAGTCTGACATCTCTGACATGTAGCGTGTGCGGACGATAATATGAATATCCGGATTCATCTGGCGCGCGAGCCAAACTGTATGGCGCGACGCGATGGGGTCGGAAATCGCCAGCACCAGGATGCGGGCATGATCCAATCGAATGTGATGGAGTACCTCTTTGCGCGTTGCGTCGCCATAAATAATCCGTTCTCCTTGAGCGCCCGCTTCCCGTACCGCTTCTGCATTCAATTCCATCACCACATAGGGAACACCCGTGCGGCGAAGCACCTTCGCGAGATTACGACCATTCAGACCATACCCGACTATGATGATATGTCCTCGCAGGTCAGGCTCCTGGGGATCGAATCCCGTCACCGATGCTTCAAGCAAGGAGCCGCGCGCAAACACGGTTTGCAGAGCATAGCCAATGCGTGGAGCCACTTTGATGAGGAAGGGGGTTGCGATCATTGAGAGGATGGAAGCAGCCAGGAATCGTTGATAATCCGTTTCGGAGAGCAATCCTTGCGGCAGTCCTGCCTTGGCCAGAATGAAAGAAAACTCACCAACCTGTGCCAGTCCCAGTGCAGTCATCGTTGAGACGCGCAATGAATAACCCATTAAACGCACTACTGCCAGCACCAGTAGAGCCTTCACCAGTGTCAATGCGCCGACCCATGCCAACACCGTTAAGGCATCGGCTGCCAGTGCGCTCAATGAGAGGAGCATACCTATGGAAATAAAAAAGAGGCTGTTGAAGACATCGCGGAAAGGCAGGATGTCGGCCACAATCTGATGGCTATACTCTGATTCGGAAAGCACTATGCCGGCGATGAATGCGCCGAGGGCGAGCGACAGCCCCGCCTGGGAGGTCAACCAGGAAGTACCGAGGCTCAGGAGGACGACGGAGATAATAAAAACTTCAGGGCTGCGCAAACGGACAATATGATAGAGCAGGTAAGGCACAAAGGTTCGCGCGGCGAACATGATAATGGCAATGGCCGCGACCGCTATGCCCAGCGTCAGGGCAATTCTCGTAGCCGAGGTTCCTTGACGACCACTCAGGCTAGGAATCATCAGCATCATTGGCACGATGCTCAGATCCTGGAAGAGCAATATGCCAACGCCTGCCCTCCCATGCGGCGCATCGATCTCCGCCCGATCTATATAACTCTTGAGCACGATGGCTGTGCTAGACAGCGCGAAGAGAAATCCGAAGAAAACCGCTTCATTAACAGGTCGACCAACCAGGTACACAATTCCGGTGACCAGCAGCGTTGTGAGAATAACCTGCAAGCCTCCTCCGAGTAGAACCAGTCGCCTCATTTCAAGCATGCGACGCAAGGAGAACTCCAGTCCAATTGTAAAGAGCAAGAGTGCCACGCCTATCTCAGCCAGCATCTCGATAGCGTGAACATCCTTGATTAATCCGAGTGCATGCGGGCCAATAAGGACTCCTGTGATCATGAACCCTACTATGGTGGGCAAACGCAGCCGGTGGAAGATAAATGCGATAGGGACAGAGGCAAGCAATAGAACAAGCAGGTCCTGTAGCAATGGAGGAGAATGTGGCATAGCGTAGCTCTTCCTAAACAGCGGCAATAGGTTGACGGTCAAGACGCCATAGGTCGGCTCAAGCGAGGCGGAAGATCAAAACACCGTAAGCGGTGAGTACCCGCCAATCAATTCTGAGTATCAGCTTTGACCAGTCGATAATGTTGAAGGATTTGCACTGGCTCTGACTGGGACCAGCACAATGGACCATTCTTTATTGCTACCGGTGCCACGAAGTGCCATCGCAGGGTCTCCCGTTCATCTCGAACCAGGAGTCCCAATTGCCCGGTTCCTCCGCGCCAGCCAGTTGGCTCATTGGCTGCTCCAACTATCTCAACTGCGTCGGCCGGCACTACGCCACTCACCTGAGCGTCCCGCAGCCTGGGCGGTGCGCAGCCAAGCACGGTTCCATCAGCACCAATAGAGAGAGGTATTCCCCAGATCGTTCCTTGATCATCGCGGAACAGGCCCATGAGATCCCCAGTCCCATTCTGGTTTGGCGTCGGGGAGTTGCCGACAGCAACGAGCCGGCCGTAGGTCGGTACCAACTGTTCGACAGGTACATAAGCCGCCCGCGGCGGCTCTTCGGAATTACAGGACGTATCCAAAAGAAGGACCATGATCAAAGCGCTACACAGCAAACTTGTCTGAGCATGTCGGAATCGATCTGCTTTCAGGTAATCTTGTTTCATAGGTGACCTCCCCATCTAAAATCACTCCTGTCTTACTAAGTCATCTAGGAGAGTTGTTTCTCGAATAGTTAACATGACGTCATGTCTAAGCACCTCTGTGCAGCTCTTTATCTCTGCCTTCCAAGTCAGCGAATGCGACCAGGATCAACAGCACGCATATCGCAAATGTTGACAGCACAAAGAGCAGCGCAGTTTGCTCCCAATAGATAAGAGCAGAGACACTTGCCAGCCCGCTCAACGTCCAGATGTATGTGGGGCGCCGACTACGCCGTTTCCTCATCTCAACTTGACCCATTCAGATCTCCTTCTGTTCGAATCGATAAAATGATAAGAGTCGTAATCCTGAGGTGAGCGTTCGATTCATTTCAATTCAGCTAGTGCCAAAACTGCCCTGCCCGCCCGAAGGATCTGTCGCGAACAAAGAAGTTGAATTGGCATACTC